>NZ_JACJTH010000021.1:0-255685 GCF_014698595.1 Synechocystis sp. FACHB-908
TGTCTATCTCCATAAACTTTTTTTCCTTTTTTTGACCAGGCATAAATACAAGCCTGGATTGCTTCGAATCCAGATTCATCTATGTAAACTATAGCTTGACTACCATAGAGCTTAATTAGTTCTCTTAACATTCTATAGTACTTAACTCGTTCCTCCCGGTTTCTTTCTCGATAACGTAGTTCTTTTTTTTTTCTGTTTATTTTCATTTTCTTTAATGCGTAATATACGGCACTCGGCCTCACTCCAAATTTCTTGGCTCTGTCTATCAATCTTGCATCGGGATTTTCTTCTACGTCTTTTTTTAGAGCTTCCCAGTCTAATTTCCTATGGCGACGCTCTACTTTTGTTGGGCTTAAATCTACTCTATTTAACCATCTGTATATCGAGGCTTTTCCTATTTTATATATCTTGGAAGCCTCAGTTATTTTTCCTCCAGCTTCTATATAAGCTACTACCCTTTGCCTTAAATCTAAACTGTAAGCCATTGTTTAAACCTGTTCATTTTGTACACCCCATAATTTTACATTAAATTCTCTCATCGTTAATTGAAGTGACTATAAAAGCTGGGAATACTTCCAGGGTCTTTCAAGGAAAACTGCTAAAACTTGATGTTTTTAAGATCTAAATTATCATAAAATATTAGTCCCAATAAAATTGGAATAACAGCATAGCTCTCGAATATAATCGTCGTGAAACAAGAAATAATAAGGTAAAAAGATAGGGCATTTCTGCTTTGTAGCAAATCTCCTGTTAGAACTAGGTAGTCTTGACTGTTATTTATATTAATATGCCTAGGAGTTTGCTTAAATAAGTTTATTACAATCAATATAAATAATAACAGACCTGTGATTCCAAACTGACCAATTAAAGATGCTGGTGTAGAGTCAGATAAAAAATTACTGCCATCATAACCTGTCAGGATCAATGCATTAGAGCCATAACCTAAATAGTTGCCAAAAATGAATTCGTAAGGATTGAGTCGGTTAATTAGGTTGAAAAGAATATGATATCTACCGTCTTGTAAAGGCGATGCAGTGTCATCTGCACGGTTACTGATAAGGTTAATTCTTAAGAGAAGAAATTGTAAAAGAGGGACTGTAAGCAAAAAGGCAAAAGTTAAGTTCTTAGCTCTAGTTGAAGCTATGGATTGACGAGATAGCTTTATAGCTACAAATAACAAAATGAATATGCCAATTATTAACAACGATGCTCGCGACCCTGTAAAAAACAGAGCAATACCATAACTTATAATTAAGAAAAAACGAATTATATTAGGCGGAAGCATAAAAAGATTTACCATTATCAGTAGAGCTAAGAAGCGTCCTAAGGTATTGGGATCGGCAAAAGTTCCGACGGATCTCGCAGAGCCAGAATGTAGCCAATCAAGACCATTATTGATGATTGCACTATTGCGTTGAAGAAAAGAGTGATAAACCTGAATAATGCCAATTATATTTACGCATTCTAAAATTATTCTGAAATAAAAAAAATTGAGATGCTTATGGCAAAAAAATAGCAAAGAAGCAGTAATTAAAAATGGCCTAATCACCGCCACTATGGTGAATAGAGTTAAATTAGTGACATCTCTACTGGCAAAAAGGTTTGATAGGGACAAAAAAAACAGTAGGATGAAAGATAGATAATATCTCTGAAGGTTTATATTGGGACTAAAATCCAGAATTTTTCTTCGGGGGAAATATATGCTTGCCAGTAGTAACACCAGAGAAAAAGCATCTTTAAGTATCTTTTCCCAAGTAGGCACCAAGTCTAGGTAATCACTGTATTTATAGAAATAAGCATCCCAGCTTTGATTGACGGCATAATCAGACATCTTCCAATAAGTCAAGCTAGAGGAGGCAATAATTAAAAAAAATAGGATATGAAGAAAAACGACTGGATCCGTTAATTTATTAATTCTTATGGTGGGCATGAACGTGTTGGTTTAGTATAGTAACAACGTTTCTCCAACTTAAATTTTCTTGGTAATAAGCATAGGTTTTTTCAGTTAAATCAGCAAAGGCAGATTTTGTACTTAACATACTTAAAATTTTTATCAGTTCTGATTGGAAACTAGAATATATACCATCAGGTACTAAAAATATACTTGGTTGATCTTTCAAAAACGAGTCAGTTAAATCACCATCAGTTCCTAAGATAGGTAGTTTATGTTCAATGGCAGACATCAATGACCCTCTTTTAGCGCTTACCCCAAATTCATGGGGCATTATCAGTAAGGTACTGATTTGCAGATATTGAGACAAAATGTCCGCCGAGAGATAGCCAGGACGAACTACAGGATTTGTGCAAGATATGTTCAGAGACTGGGCATTTCCTAGGAAAAGCCAAGTAACGGACAGAGAACGGGAACGGAGATAACGATCTAACTTAATCACCCATGATTTACGAATAGAACCAATACATCCATACAGAGTTAGTACTAAGCTATCTGGAGAAATATTCAACTGTTGACGTAAATTATCTTTTTGCTGGGATGAAATTATATTTGGAGCAATATTATTTGGAATGGGCAGGTAGCAAATTATTTTTTGATCTTGAACTAAGCGTTGAAGCTGCCGAGAATATTGCTCAGAGCCACAAAAGATACTATCACTAGACAAGGCTAAAGCTTTAAGTGCATGAGCCTGAACAATCCCTTTAAACCAGGTACCAGGATAGCGCAAAAACCAATAATAGGTTTCATGAACTATCAAAACAGTCTGCATAGACTGGGCACATTGTTTCCAGAAATTCACCAAATTTAGGTCATATCCTTGAGAATTGTATAGGTAGGGAGCGTACTGCAACACAACTATTTTTACTGATGCTTGATTAAGCAAATTCAATAGTTTTTCATAATCTTTTTGGGTATTTCCTTCTAACACTGGAAACACCGGAACTTCACCATGAAAAGATTCACAACTTTTACCAGTTAGCAAGCTCAGTTCGATGTCTTGATATTGATTAAAATATTTGACCAAATTAACCGTATAGTCCCCAACACCGCAGACATAGGGATGGGTTTTTGCTGTAATGGTCACAACGGGGTTTAATTGGGAGGTTGTCATGGCAAAATTGAATAACGATTACTCTCATATCCGATCTTTGTTTTTGTGAGTATCAATATTTCCCATTTGACCTCGCATTAATCATCATTTTTACCACGTCTGGGGTTTTATACTCTGCTTTCCACCCCAATTGCTCCTGAGCTTTGCGGGGATTTGCTTTACCCATTGCCAAATCCGTAGGACGAAATAAACTTTGATCGATGATGACATGCTCCCGCCAGTTTAATCCCAATGAAGAGAAAGTAATTTCCACAAAATCCTGTAAAAGATAACTCGCCCCTGTGGCAATGACATAATCATCTGGTTTTGCCTGTTGGAGCATTAGGTACATAGCCTCGACATACTCTGGAGCCCATCCCCAATCCCGACTGATGCTGGTGTTGCCCAAATAGAGCTTTTCCTGACTGCCCTGGGCAATACGACACGCAGTAGCGATAATTTTTTGAGTCACAAATCTTTCTGGCCGCAAGGGAGATTCATGGTTAAAAAGAATGCCGGAGCACGCATATAGATTATACGCTTCTCGATAGTTTGCCACTTGCCAAAAGGCGGCGGACTTGGCCACGGCATAGGGACTCCTAGGACGAAAGGCGGTATTTTCATCAGCGGCGGAATTGCCTGTATCTCCAAAGCATTCACTAGAACTAGCGCTGTAGAGTTTGATTGGTTTGTCCAAAAAGCGAACAACTTCTAATAGGTTTAAGGTGCCGATAGTGATACTTTCTAGAGTTTCAACGGGCTGTTCAAAGGATAAACCAACGGAAGATTGTCCGGCAAGGTTATAAATTTCATCGGGGTTGACCTGTGAAACCACCTGCAAGACACTGCGGAAGTCTGTTAAGGCCATGGAGACGACTTTTATAGACTCCCGGATACCCAAAATTTTGAGATTACGGAAATTGGATATTTGAGCGTCCCTTGACGTACCCCAAACGGCATAACTTTTTTCAATTAGTAGTTGAGCTAAATATGCCCCATCTTGTCCTGATATGCCAGAAATTAATGCTATTTTCATAATAAATTATAGAATTTTTATTCACTCTTATGCGACAACAAAACAAGGGTTGTCGTGTGCAATTTACGCTTTATCGATAAGGGCATAGAGCAAGTTACATTTTCAAAAACTAAAATCCAAGACTTGGGTAAAAACTTTAATAAATAATGTAGTTTAATATGGCCATTTGTTAATGAATTAGTCACCAGTCTAGCTTCTTTAATAACTAATCCTGCTTGATGTGTTAGTTGTTCAACCTCGTCTAAATGAAGTAAAAAAATATGTCCATCTGAGTTTGGTTGAAATTGCATTTTTTCATATTGACTAGGATCAGAACAGTCAGAAAATCTAGGTAAATGATTTTTGAAATACTCTCCATTAGGGGTACTTAAGACAATATGACCATCTGGCTTAAGCATTTTGGCAATATTTTTCAAGAAATTATCAGGATGAGCAACATGTTCGATTACTTCCGCAATCAAAACCACGTCAAATTGCCCGTCAAAATTCAAATCAAAAATATTTCCTGGTGCATAGTTAACAGTACCTGACTCCCATTTTAGTTTGACATAATCAATTAATTCTTCGCGTAAATCATTCCAAGTAACCTCGTATCCCATTTCTGCTAGTGTTAACGTAAAATTGCCTTGTGCCGCAGCTACATCTAGAATTCTGGCTCCAGGCCTAGCGACACTCTTAATCAAATTTAATGTATGCTTTCTTCGGCTTTCATAAGCATAAGCATAACCAGGAAACTTTAATGAACCATAAACTTCCAATAAATCGTATGGATAACTATATTTCCAGCTATCAGGCCAATCATTCTGACAAAAAATTTTTCTCATGGTTTTTAAGTGGTTATACTATCCAAGTGGTAAAGCAAAGTCTTTACAAAATAAGTGTTATGATCATGCCAATGCATATCAAATTTATTCGATTTTAAATATAGCTCAAAATAAAAACTTTGAGCCTTTAAAATTTAAGCACAAAAAGACCTAGAAAATAATTCGAAATTTGACCATGAATTTATTATGCATTTAATGGTTAATTTTGGGTCAAGAATAAATTGCTTCAAAATTTCATAGGAAAATAGACATTTATTTTTAAAAGTTGATTGATATAGAAACGAATGACATAACATCGCAAAAAATCTGGATGATTGATCCATTTCTTGGTCAGAAAATGACCGAGCTTTAGGATTAAAATGATGAATAATATAGGTAGAATCTAAATGACGTATGCGATAGCTTAAATAATATAAACGACTCCCCCATTCTAAGTAAGAAGCACCAAACTTATAGTATTCAACAAATCTTAAACCTGATGCAAAAATTTTCTTCGGATAAATACTAGCACCATCGGCGATCGCCCAACAATTTTGAGTGTCTTTAGGATAGAAAGAAAAACCACGAGGATGTAATTGACCAGGACAGGGATGTGGGGCGTTTTCGATAGACGATGTTGGCGAATATTCTCCAATAATCCAGATAGAAGATGGATCTGACTGAATAGCATTTAAACAAACTTCGATATGTTGTTCAGGAAATTCATGATCATCATCCATTGTGCGAATATGAGTACCGTAACAAGCTAAGGCAACATAGTTACGATTAGCATAAAGTCCCCGCTTTGGTCCGTCGATGTAACGGCATCCCCATTTTTGAGCAATCTCTTTGGTTGAACTCTTATATAAATCATCTGAGTCGTCTGAAACCACGACTTCAAAAGGTTGAACTTTCTGATCTCGCAAACTTTTTAAACAACGCTCTAAGCTATCAGGACGATTACGAGTCACTAAAGCAACACTTAAATTAATTTCTTCTTGTTGATTCACCATAATTATTTTTTATTCAATGAAATAAAACAAGTTACAATAGCCTTTCGTTTCCCAATTGTCAGACAAAATAGTTTCTTGACTTTTGTCAAGGGCATTGTGAAAATGACGACATCTATAGCCTAACTTTTTTAGATAATTATGTACGTTCCATTCTGACAACTTGCTGACTTTGGCTAACAAAGTATTGAATTCGACACATAACCAGGGTTGATATCTAATTAAGGTCTTGTAGCTTCCTTGCAAACATTCAAGCTCAAAACCTTCAACATCTATTTTAATACCGTTAACAATAGCTCCGTCTAAAACTTGATCTATTGTGGTTAAAAAAACTTCTTGTGTATCTCGCGTTGCATTGTCTTTAATACAAGAAATATTATGAGTAGTATTGCACTCAAAAAATACTGTTTTTTGTTCATTGCCCACGGCTTGGGAGATCAAATTAATATCATTCTTAAATCTTGATAAAGATACATTGTCCGATAATTTTTAAAAAGTTGATGGATTGGGTTCAAAAGCATATACTTTGCCAGAATAACTCACTCTAGAAGCAGCAACTAAAGACCAAATACCAATATTTGCACCACAATCAACAAAAGTATCTGACGGCTTCAATAATTGAGTGAGTAATTCTAAGTCTTTTTGCTCCTCTCTTTTTAAGTAAACCATAGCTTCGTAAGGAATACTCAAATCACATAGGATTTTTTCGCCGCCTGGCAATATTCTATATTTGGTTCTATGGTCTTTATTTTGATTCATCCAATATCTAATAATTCTCCATTTACCTTTAAATTCAGGAGTTGTTTTGATAAATTGACCAATGTAGTCGTTAATAGTTGTTTTCATGATATTTTTATACAAATACTCATTTATAGTTTTAAGATTTGTTTAGTAAACATAAACGATTTTGATTTCTAGGTGCAATTTGGTGACGATGAAAAAGTATTTTTGTTGCTTAATCTTATGCTAAGTAATTCATGTGAAAATTTTGTGTTTTAAGAAAATTGTTTAGTAACCTCCATGCATTTATTAGATAGTCAAGAATAGCTATAATAACCTTCGATCAAATCTGAAAATCTAATGGTTAATCGGTGGATAAATAACTTCTATATTTTTTCAAGTATTATGCAGAATCGTTATATATTTTTCAAATAATATTATGAATACGTCTGTTATTTAAATTATTTCGTTTAATTTCCCAAGCTAATGCGGTGCGAAGAATAATATCTAAGTTATTGTACTTTGGTGTCCAATTTAACACTTGGCGAATAGAGTCTGCACAGGCTATAACTGAAGCTGGATCGCCCAAACGTCTTTCTGTTTCTCTGACCAAAAAATCAACCCCAGAGATTGCTTTAGCTCGATCAACCACCTCTCGTACGCTATAGCCTTGACCATAACCACAATTCAGAATTTGACTTTCTCCCCCGTTTTCTAAATAACGAAGAGCATCTAGATGGGCCTTAGCTAAGTCTTCTACGTGAATATAGTCACGAACAGCGGTGCCATCACGGGTTGGAAAATCTGTGCCAAAAATATCTAGCGAGGGTTTAAGATTCAGAATTGCGTCACAAACCGACCGTACTAAATGGGTAGTTGTCTTCGACATTTGCCCTAAACGCCCCTCTGGATCAGCTCCTGCAACATTAAAGTAACGTAGAATTACATATTGTAGAGCAGAGGACTTTGCATAATCTTGAATTATCCATTCACTGGCTAATTTTGATCGACCATAGGGATTTATTGGACAGGGAATCTCGGCTTCAGATATGGGATTAGACGAGGAGTTACCATAAACAGCAGCAGTACTTGAAAAAATCAGTCGGTTTACACCAAATATCTGACAACATCGTATTAAACTGAGAGTGTTACTAGTATTGTTTGCGTAGTAGTTAAGAGGATGAATTAAAGATTCTGGAACTATTAAGCTACCAGCAAAATGCATTACCGCAAGTATCTCATGCTCATGAAATACCTGATGAAGACGTTCGGTGTCGGCAAGATCGCCAATGACAAGTTGACCATAGAGTATTGAACTGGGAAAACCAGTCGAACAATTGTCATATACGACTATGCTGTATCCTGCTTCACCGAGCTGGCGGACAACACTGGAGCCAATATAACCCGCTCCTCCTGTAACTAAGATTTTGGGTGGGGAAGACTGGGTCATTGTTTACTCCTAAAATCGTGGTAAGCATTCAAGGTTTCATTGGCAATACTCGACCAATCAAAACTTTGAGCAACTTCAACACACTGTTTTGACAACTCTGTATAGCTTGTCTCGTCCAGACACAGTAAGTTTATGAGCTTTTGGCTAAATTGTTCAACATCTCCAGCGGGAACTAATAGTAAATTATCAAAGCGACGTAAAGCTTCCCTTGTACCTGGAATATCGTAAGCAATAACAGGTAAACCAGATGCCAGTTTTTCTAAAATAGAAGTAGGAAATCCCTCTATATAACTTGGAAAAGCGCCTACAGTTGCTTCACTTAGAAGAGTTGGCAAATTAGCGTTTTTATAACTTGGTACAATCCTGAGACAATCTGATGAAGGATAATTTAAGTCTTTCATGATTCCTTCTACACCACTTCTTGAATATCCACTTGTACCTAGGAATAAAAAATTAGCAAATGGAAGTTTATTTCGAACCTTATTAATAATCGCAGGCCAATCTCTTGCCCCTTTACCATTCCCCCAAGAACCGACAAAAACAATTTGTTGATTCATCAACCTAATTTTAGGCAATTTAGATTCTCTGAAAAAATCTTGATGCTGTTTTTCTGTCAATCCATTTGGTAAATAAACAGATTTGTCACCTAAGTTTAAAACATCACGAACATAAGCTAACTCATCAGAATTTATCAAAATTATTCCGTCTGCTTTTTGAAAGCTTAATAAATAATTTTGATTTTGCTTTTTCTGTTTAATTTTGCGTAATTTCCGCAGCAACAATTTAAATACATTGTTATTACCAGATAAGTTCCATGTTTTTTGCACAAGCTCTTGAAATTGTTGATGAAAAGCATATAATCCAACGCTTCTTACAATCAAGGTTCCATTGAATTTTAATTCTTCTTTGGAAAAGGGTAAATTACCCTGTTGAGCATCAATTATGTCGAAAAAGTTAGCATGTTTTTGAATATATTCTTTGGCTCTCTGTGAAAAACTTGGCATAAATAGCCTATAAAGCCATAGTAATTTTGGTGGCAAGGATTTTATTTCAGGAAAAGCATCATAGTAGTCAAATTTTTCAACAATATGTCCTTGTCTAGAGAATTCTTTTGCTAACTCCATTTGGGGTTTGGGTCCCCCTAAGTTAGCGTCCCAAGGCATATGTAATACCATTAAGATTTTTAATTGCTTTTTATCCATAAGATTGGGTAGACCAAGTTTGGGATATTAATTGATTAGATTGCCTCTTGAAGAAACCCATTAAACTAATTTGTCCTAATAGTTCTTTTTAGAAGTTTATAAATTTGTTCGCCAAGCAAAGATCGAAAAAATATTTTCCAAAATAATGGCCAAACAGCCAGGGTAGGTCTTTTAACAATGGTTTTAGTAATTTGTAACCAATGAAAATTGTCCAAGGAATTTATATAAGGTTGGAGAGAGAGATAATCAAATGCTTGGATTCGAAAAAATATTTTTTCCAGCCAAGTTGGTAAATTTTCAGCTTCTGCTAGAGCTACTTTATGCACCTCCGGTTCTGGCACTATTGCATGAAAGTCTATTCGTGATATTGTTCCCATGGTTTTACTGTCCTCATGCCATCTGAGTCGAGTTAGTTTTTCTTGAATCCAAACTGACTTAGGTTCTTGATTTAAGACTCTTAGAAAAAATTGAAAATCCATGGCGTAGTATAGCTCTATACTTAGTGGAAAACATTGGTCTGCCATTTCTTTTTTTACAAAGATTGCTGGCTGTGGCAAAAAGCCAGACGACCAATATCGAAGATATTTTTTGAAATAAGTGGGATCTGATTTTTCTGTGGATGTAATTGCTTGATTAAAATGGGTTCCATCAGCATTAATATTTAGACATTCACCAACAATTAAATCGTATCCTTTTTGATAAAAGTTGATAACTTTCAAAAGTGTAGATTGATCATAGTAGAGATCGTCGGCGTTGAGCCAGGCAAACACGTCTCCTGAACAATAACGATACCCCTTATTAATAGCATCTGTTTGTCCATGATCGGGCTCACTTGCCCAGTATTTCAAATATTTTTCGTATTTTCGAATAATTGTAACTGTGTTATCTGTCGAACCACCGTCAACGACTATGTACTCAAGGTTAGGATAGCCTTGTAGTAAAACAGAACGAATAGTTTCTTCGATAAACTGACCATAGTTATAACTAGGAGTAACAATACTGATTTTTGGCCAATCCGAACCATCAGGCATTTTTTCCGGTAAAGCTTCATTTTGCTCTGTCCAGGGCCAGCCTGTTTTACCCGGTGGGGGAGCTGGCAAATCATTAAGAGTGGGAGCTTTTACTATTGGATTCATATAAACGTTCGCAAATAAATATTTAAGTTCTCGTAATTTTATACGGTTAGCATGATTGGTGTTAAGAGTTGATCGCCTTTAGGAATTCTCATTTATAAATTGAAATCACTATCAATAAAGAAGTCAGAGCCGCAATAAGTAGCAATGTCAGAGCATATACTTGCTTTTAAAGCAAAGTAGAAATATTTTTATTTTAATCATTCGCTGAACTGCCATGGCCTACTTGGTTAAAATTATTCTATAGAAGAGAACGATATGTTTCAACTGTTTGTTGTGCAGTTTTATCCCAACTAAATTTTTTGCATTGTTTTTTACCTTTTTGAATCAGGCTATCTCGTTTTATTGGGTTTTCTAAAACATACAAAAGTTGATCAACTAACTGATCCATCGATTTGGGATCAAATAGTAGCCCTGCGTCACCTACTACTTCCGGAATGCTAGAAACATTAGATCCAATTACGGCAGTGCCACAGGCCATGGCTTCTAAAGGTGGAATACCAAACCCTTCATAAAGGGAAGGATAAACAAAAGCAATGCTCTGATTATAAAGCTTGGCTAGTTGTCCGTCTGTAGCTCTGCCATAATGGACGACATTTTTCGATAAGCCTAGGAATTCAAGGCGTTCTTTTTCTTGATTTTCAAAGGGTGAGCCAACGACACAAAGCAGTAAGTCGGCATATTTGGGTTTGGCAGTGACTTTTTGAAACGCAAGTAGTAATTGATCAAAGTTTTTGTATGTTCCCCTAGCACCCACATAAAGAAAGTAAGGTTGTGTTGGCACTGAAGCATTAACGTCAATATTATCTTCACTAAACTCTGTAGCTAAATAGGTTACACTGACGCGATTCTCTAAGGCAGGATATTGATTTAATAAATCTCTCTTTGTGTTTTCTGAATTGCATAATATTGCCTGTGCAGCAAGAATAGCGTTTCGCTTAATTTCAGCCTGCTCACCATTAGGATCCATGTAGTCGGCAAAGATTTCATGGATCATGTCATGGACTGTAATGACAACTGGACATTGATAGCTTTCAATTCGACGACCGGTTAAAAGCGAATAATAGGTTGGGTGAGCTAATTGAGGTTTATATTTTTCAGAAAGATATTGAAAATACTCTTTTCTTACCCAGTTACAAATTCTACCTGGGCGAAACCTTAAGTCAAAACGATACAATTCAAGGTGGGGATGGATGGGATGACTACCTGTTTTTTCCCTGCCGGTGGTTAAACCAGGATAAAAGTCTTCTGGCAATCGACTTATTAAGTTATCAAAGTAGCGGCTAATCCCCCCAGATTGCTTGGAGTAAGCTGCATAAATTAAACCATCGTAAAAGATTTTCATATTATGAAACGTAAACTAGTTTTATTCTATTTCAATAAGAGTAGAATAAATATCAGAAATTTTGCTGGGAGAATGAAAAGAATTAATATAAGATTTTCCTTTTTTACCTATTTCTTTGAGCTTGTCTTTCTCATTGTAAATTTTTTTTAATATGGAAGATAATTCATCTTGAGATAAGTTCTGAGAGACTTTTAGCAGAACATCGCTAGGTAATTCTGAAAAGCTGTCAATATCACTAGCTATTACGGGAATACCGCAAGACATTACCCTAAGCAATGAGCTAGATGTTTCTCCTCGTGAAGTAGATCTTAAGTTAAAACAAGCATCGGTGACTTTTATGAATTTATACAAGTCTTCCATACTTACACCAAGTTTACACACAAGCCTTTTATCATCTTCATTTGCTCGGAGAAAATTTAGTACTCTTGAATCTGCAATTTCATAGCCGACCATAAGAAATGCTACATTCTCATTTTGAACAAAAGAATGACAAAAAGCTAATAATAATTCGTAAACCATCTTGGGCTCAGATATAATTCCAAATACTCCAAAAACAAAAGTATTTATATCAATATTTAATTCATGTCTTAGTGAATTTTTATCTTGCTTTAAGTTTTCTTCAGGCAAACTCATGAGAAGACTAATTACATTTACACTTAAATTTGGATACTTACTCTTTACCTGGGTAGATGCAGAAAGACTATGTACTACAATCTTATGTCTTTCTGGTTGCTGCAAGACATTCCCGGACATATGTATTCCGTCGTGCAAGACTACTATTCCATGGTTTTTATTGATATATTTAAACATATAGTTGTGATAATAATTATTTCCAATTTGATAAACAATTTTCTTGATTCCAAGTATCTTTGAGGTTATGGGAAATAATCTGTGATTTAAGTAAAAAGTATTTTCAATGTTTGGGCATTGTTTTTCTGTGTATGAGTCATCTATAAAGACGAAAATCTGATACTTCTTGCAGAGAAATCTAATCAATTCTTCCGAGTAATCTGATATACCAGATTTTATTGGTTTCACAGGAGAAAAAAAAGCTAATTTCTTTAAGTCAGAATTCTTTTGTTTGCTTGATGCATACAATTGATACATTTGTGGTGTATATTTTAAGTTATAAATAAATGTTCGTAGCGAATCAATGAAATATAAACACGATTGGCGGAAATTTCTAATTATTATCTTTAGCAAAGAGATTAATTTTTTACGAATGCAAAAGATATTCAACCAACCATATTCAATTGAATATAAGTGACCGAAACGACGCATTAAAGTCAATAAAATATCAAGAAACAAGAGTATTTTTTGTTGTTTTGTTAATATGTTTTGCAAAATCAAGGTTCTTTCAATTTCCGAAAAGAAATGAAAACAGATAAAAGCATACGGATAAGATTTTTCCAGCACATATTTAGAATTAATTTCTTTTGCATAGTCTTCTGTACTCTTTTCCTGAAATACTCTATGAATAACACAAGTATTTAATGTAGTGGCTTTGCCGAGTAATAATATGCAAGCGATAAAAACCCAGTCACCTCCAAAACATGAAGGAATTCTCAATTTTAGAACGGCTTCTTTGCGATAAAGTCCATAAAAAATTCCATTATCTTGAACTTTATTAAAATATTCTTTCACCCTTTCTATGGGAGAGTTTTCTTCTAGGCAAATATTTTCTCCCATACGGATATCATCACCCAAATAATACTTGGCAATTCCACTACAAAGTAAATACTGATGATTATTTTGAAGAAAAAATTGACAGTCATAAATATAGTTTTCACTAATCCAATCATCATCTGCCAGCCACATGAAGTATTCTCCAGTCGCTTTTTTTAAAACAAAACTAAAATTGTTAGTAGCACCAAAGTTTTTAGCTTGACGTATGTAAGTTATACGGGAGTCAAGTTTACAAAGTTCCTCACACAATTGTTGGGTTTCGTCAATTGAACAGTTATCAGAAATAATAATTTCGAGGTTTGTGTATGTCTGATTAACAGCAGAATTTATTGCTCGTTTTAAGCTTTCTGCTCGATTATAAGTTGGTATACCAATGCTGACTAATGGCTTGTCATTTTTGGACATAGAATTTTAGCAAATCTAGTGAATTCATTTTATGCGCCCATCGGTGGCAACGGTGATCAACAGTTTATGCTGAATACTTTTGCCAATCTTAAATTCAAGACTGGTTTTCACATCCAAAATACCTACAGAAAGTCAGATGAAGTTTACTAAAGCTTTGGGTAGAGAGCGTACCATGCTTTTTGATGACAACCTGTTTTGAGATGACGAATATTTTTCTCACCATCACTTTGGAGCACTTGGACAGAAGGCCCTCAATAAAATCCGACTCATCCAACACGATTTCATCGTCATTTAATTGACCTACCCTGCTACTCACCGGCATTCCAACAAAATCATCGAAGGGCAAATTGTCCTTAAAAACAACAACGGGCCTTAGTTTATTCTGCTTGAGGTCAGAAAAATAGAACTCGCATAGGACGACTTCTGCCTGCTTCAGATCCATACATCATCCTCGGAGGGATCATGCCATTCATCAATCAATGTTGCTGAATGATCTGATAAGGCCCGTAGTTCCAATTCATTACCATGGCCATCTAGCATAATGACTACACGTACATGCTGATTTTTCAGAGATTTGTAATGATCTGGAATTGTAAGAACACCATCTTGTAGATCTGCTTCAAACTCTATTGCGTACATCGTTCATTACCTAAAATCGACATTTCTTTATACATAATAATCTAGATAATCTAGGTAAAGTGACTACCTTTAAACAAGAACTAACCTAACCGCTTCAAATAGCCATCGGGAGCCACAGTAATCAACAATTTGTGCTGGATGCTCTTGTCAATTTCAAATTCAGGATGGGTTTTGAGATATTCCCACACCGCTGTCTTGGGATTATTCCCCACGCCCCAGGGCCTGTCGCCAAACATCTCGTCAGGCAGATCTTCGACTACTGTATCGAATACGACGCAGTAACTACCCACGGAGGTTAGGGGAGCATAGGCTTCCAATTCTGCCAGCACATGATCATGGGTGTGATTACTATCCAGACAAACGAGAATTTTTTGTTTGCCTTCGGCTTTAGCTTTAACTTGTTCAATTATTTCTGGAGCAATGCTAGAACCCTGGATCATGGAGATGCGCTTAACCATGGGATGGGCTTCAATGGCTTCCCGATTATGTTGACGAATGTCAATGTCTATACCCAACACTTCTGCATCCTGGGGACCACCAGAAATAGCATTGAGTTCTAACATGGAAGCCGAAAAAATCAGCGATCCACCGTGGGCAATGCCCGTTTCGATGATTAAATCTGGCTGAATTGACCAGATCAACTCTTGCATGGCCATAATGTCTTGGGGATATTGAATAATGGGGCGGCCTAGCCATGAATAGTTATAAGTGTAACCATTTCGATTAGTTTCACGCGACCATATTCGAGATAGCGCCTGAATATCTTTGTCCGCTCCAAGTCCCGTAACATTTGCTTCAACTTGAGATTTAAAAGAGTCTAATGGATTCACTGAATTACCTCTTAATTGAATAAGTTAATCACTTAGTAATACAAGCATAGATAATATTACAATCTTCAGGATGTTGTTTACCTAGCTCATAGGATGCGCGACAAAATTCTGCTTTCCAGTCTTTTTGCTCACCACCAACTCGCCCCCAACCAAATCCACCTTCTTCCCATAGTCCATTTGCTAAGAACCAATCCATTTGAGGAGTGGAGAGAGACTTGTAAAATACACCACCAGTTGCATTAATTTTAAGCCCAGCTTGTTCAATATCATTGCAGAGAGTTGACAGTGAATAGGAACGGCGATGTCCTACGACTTGAATATCAAAAGGTGAGAGTTCTTCGCAGTGAGTCAGAGTTCCCATCAATACTGCTAGTCTTCGATTTACAGCTAGGGCATTAGGTACGTGAACTAATAAAATGCCATTTTGACTCAGCAAGCTAGCCGCTTTTTGTAAGACACTTATTGGATCTACTACATGCTCAAGAATATTAAGCATTGTAATGGTGTCAAATTTTTGATTAGTCTCAAATTCCTCAATCAAGCCTTCATAAAATTCTGCACTGGGCATGTTTTCTTTGGCTAATGCGAGGTGCTGACTAGAGGCATCTAAACCAACAACAGTCTTAAAAGCTGGTGCTAAAAGGGAAGTTAAAGTTCCATCTCCGCAGGGCATATCTAATAAGCTGTCACCACGAGAGTGCTCTATGCAAGCTTTCGCTTGGTAGTAGCCTAGAATGCTGTTGTAATCAGCAAACATTTTAGACCTAGCCCACGTAAATCCTTCTTGTAGTTCTTTTTCTGTTTTTAGGTGCATTTGCTTGCTTTCTTAGTTGGTGGAAATTTGATGTAGAAGGGACTTTAAACCTTGCTCAAAGAAAATTACAGGCTCCCAATCTAAAACATGATTAGCTCGCCCATAATTCATTGCAATTGATGCAACTTCTGTATTTACCTCTATTT
This sequence comes from Synechocystis sp. FACHB-908, assembly GCF_014698595.1. NCBI lineage: Bacteria > Bacillati > Cyanobacteriota > Cyanophyceae > Synechococcales > Merismopediaceae > Synechocystis > Synechocystis sp. FACHB-908. The sequence continues at coordinate 16,264 of NZ_JACJTH010000021.1, forward strand.
GTTGGATCATACTAGAACTGCCTAACTCATCTCTAATCATCTCGGCAATTTTCAAGGTTGAACTTAATTGTCCAGTTCCTATATTAAGATTACCGATAAACCTAGACTTGAGGGTCGCAACGATAGACGATATAAGGTCATCGATGTGAAGGAGATCTAATTTGGGATTGCCATTGATATAGTGATGGGTAACTATTTTCTGCCCTTGACTCGCTTTTTTAAAGAAGTTAAATATAAACTTCGGTTTGTCAGACATTGAGCCATAAACTGGACTAGATCGCAAGATAGCACAACGTAAGCCACGAGTACGCCGACAATGATCTATTAATATTTCTGCTAAATATTTTGTCTCTCCGTATGGACCACGAGGCAATGCTGGTGTAGATTCGTCAGCATGAATTGTGCCAGCATATCCAGAATAGATTTCCCAACTAGATGGATAAATCAAGGGAATATCTTTTGCAAGACATACATCAATAACATTACGCAACATTGTTAGAGTTTGTCCCATCGCAACGTTGGAAGTATAAACTCTGGGATTTGCCAAGTGAACAATACAATCAATATTTTCTTCACTGGCCAATAAATCAAGCTTTGTACTCCCAGCAAAAATGTCAATCTGCTCACGAGTTGGAGATATTAACCTAAATTCACTATTAATTAAAGCACCTTGCAAGGCTGTGCCTATGAATCCCCTCCCCCCTGTGATTAAAATATTTCTATATTGACTACACTTTTCTTTTTTAATATTCACTCCTAAAGCTTGACGAACTGCGTTGAGTGGATCAAGCTTAATTTCTGCTTCGCCAGTAGCTTCTTGAACTTGACGCAGAGCTTGGTTAAAAGGGATTTTTTCCAAGTTTGTAATAATACCAACAGCTATGGCATTACTCCGAGACATTCCATAGTCACAACAAATTACAGTGCGCTTACCTTGCTTAATTAAATCGACTCCTTGGTGAATTTTATGCAAAATAGCACTGTTATCATTGCCAGCTTTATCTACAAGATCTCGAACATCAACAACAGTAATATCTGTAATATTCTGAACAGCGTTAAAAGCAGCCGTACCTAGAAGTGGTGTAATCCAACGTATTTTCATCTTAAGGCCTCTTCTGAAACATACTGCTCAGTTAAACTACGCAAATACCAACCAGTCTGAATTAACGGTTTTTGAGGTTCTATTTGCAAGGCTAAATACCGAAGCATTATGTCAACTTCATTAAAACCAGCCATAGCCCGAAGATATGTTGATGCTGAAAATCGTGGATTAATCTCAAATGGCATAAGTTTTCCATTCCTGACTCTTGCTTGGATATTAATAGGGCCAGCACTATTGAGTGCTTTAGCTATATCTTCCGCTTGCTTACACAATTCTGGATATTCACCAATGTACCCTTGGGAGTAGCCACTAGAAATAATACCACCACGGCCTCGGTATGCAACGGATAATTTGGCGCTCAATTCTCGCTTTAGAGCAATCGAACCGACAACATTTTGGTTGGGAAGAGACAAAACACCAATCGTAAATTCGCCCTCGTTAATATCAATATATTCTTGAGCGATAGGCTCGCTTCCATTACGTTTAATAAACTCAGCATAAACCATAGCCTCTTCAAAACTAACAGCAAAAAAGACAGAAACACTACCCCCTGTTCCCGTTGAAGGCTTAACAATACAGGGCAATCCGATGTAGTCTAAATCTGATTTACTTTGTAGCGCAATAGTTTTAGGAATTGATATTTCTAACTCAGTTAATTTATTAAAAGTACGCTTTTTATTGGAGCAAATAGATATTAAACTAGGTGAATTTGCTACCACATGAATATTTGCCGCAGCAAACATTTTTGTTTCTTGACCTAACAGTTTCATTGGCTCTTCGCCACCTGGGATTAGCCATTTTACGCCCGCATCAACACAAACATCCAGAACATTTCTCGCATAGTTACTAGATGAGACTTGATAGGTATTCAAAAAGTCATTTTCATACATACCATAGGCAGTAGCAGAAATATCACATCCAAATACGTCGTATATTTTAGCCAGTTTGAGGGACTTACAAATTTCTGTGCCAAGAGAAGCCCCTCCAATCCCAGCAATCATTACTTTGATTCGTTGATTCATTTTTTTGATCTATTTGCGTTTTTCGGATAAAGATTGTCTGTCATAGAATCAATAACCTGTTTAATATCCTTGCCACTCAAATCATGATAACTAGGCAAATTTATTGCCCTTGTTGGAATATCCCATGCCAACTTATTTGTGGGCTTATCATCAAACATCGATAAACTCGATAACGGCCAAAAGAAAACACGGGCATCCACATTCGCCTCCTTAAAAAGGACTTGTAACTTTTCCCGAGTAATACCAGATTCAGGGCTAAATACCGCCGTTGGCATCCATCCACCATTAACCATACCCTTTGGCTCAGGATTCATTGTTATCCCCGGTAAAGACTCCAAATTTTCTTTATAGTAACTAAGGATTTCCCGTTTACGGCTAACCAACTCTTCAATGCGCTCCATTTGAGCACAGCCGATCGCCGCTTGGATATTGGACATCTTATATTTAAAGCCCACCATATCCGCCCAAAACTGCTTCGTTTGCCCCCTAGCCCGGCCATGATTCGAGAGCGTTAACACCGTCTCGTATAAATCAGGATCATTGGTCACGAACATCCCCCCTTCCCCAGTTGTCAACGTCTTCGTACCGTGGAAAGAAAAACTGCCAAACTTACCCATCGAGCCAGCCCGCTTGCCATGGTAAACCGAGCCGATCGCCTCTGCCGCATCCTCAATAATCGGAATGCCATGGCGTTGCTCGATCGCCAATAAAGCCTCCATATCACAGAGATTGCCGTAAATATGAGTCGCCACAATCGCCTTCGTCCGTGGCGTAATCGCTTGCTCCGCCAAAACGGGATCAATACACCAACTATCTGGCAAAATATCCACAAATACCGGCTTGGCCCCCAGATGGACAATGGGAGCCACCGTAGCAATCCAATTCGTATCCGCTAAAATCACCTCATCACCAGGGCCAATCCCCAGAGCCGCCATCCCCATGTGCAAAGCCCCCGTACAGCTAGAAGTTGCAATGCTATATTCGACCCCTAAATATTTTTTAAATACTTCTTCAAAACGCACAATATATTCATAACAGCGATCGCCCCAGCCATTGCGAGCGGCATCAGTAGCATACTCGACTTCCAGCTCAGTTATTGAGGGCTTAGTGTAGTAAATGCGGGATTTAGCCATAAAATCAGTCTTAATTTGAACTCCACATATCAGGGTTATTTATTTCAGAGGTAGAATCAACTAACGGCAACTTTAGCTCGCAAATACCCCCATTTTTCAAACTGTTCCTTCAATTCAGGAAGATCACGAAATGCGAGAAAATACAGATATTCAGGCGCAAAGTCAGCACCATTTGACCAACAAACTGTTCCCAATTCTGCATCAACTCCAAATTGTTGAAACAAAACCAGATCTTGCAATGGACTAAACATCTTGCCGTTTAAACTATCGACTAGATCGACAATTCCAGTACGATGATCATTAAATTGAAGCTTAATTTTGTAGTTATCCATGTAAGAAGCAGAAACAACATGTAAAAACATAACTTTACTCCAAAGGAAGAATGAATTTTAGATCTTCTTGTTGGCGACAAAGTTGCCAATTGGCTATTAACTCGGGTTGATGTAAATCATGCCATTCTAAAACATGACGTAATGCTCGTTTTGGAAATGACCCATTCACTACACCTGTTTCGATTTCGACAATGATTTCATATTCACCGTATCTTGCATGGTAGTGGGGAGGCGAACGATCATTCTAGTACATGCAGATTGTGATTCCTAAAAAACGACTAATAATGGGCATTGTATGGCGATCAACGGCTTGGTGTAGTAAATGCGGGATTTAGCAATAAAAACGATTATAGACAGGTTAACTCATCAATAAATTCAGTTACCGCATCATATTGATCCGGGTGACTAACATATTTTACGAATATTTCTAGATTTAATTCTGGCAATAATTGACTGTTATCAACCTTCAAATATTGTCCCTCTTTAAGCGTGTAAACGGTCAATGCAGAATCCTGATAAAACCAAACTTCGGGAACACCAATGCGGCGGTATATTTCCAAAATATTAATACTCCCGCTAGTGACAATTACCTCAATAACTAAATCGGGAATGTCCTTTACTATGTGAATATTATAGGACTCATCTGGCTCCTTTCGTCCCGTAACTTCTTTCGTACCTAAAGTTAAACTACCCATCGTATAAAACCTGATTTTCTTTGCCCTCATATAGGCTTCCAGCAAAAGCCCAATAGTACTTTTTGCTTTTTCATGGGCCTTGCTTGGACTCATAACAATTTCCAGCTCTCCATCTAAATAAATAAAACGAACTCCTTCAATACCTTCAAAAGTAGCTTCAATTTCCTCAAACTTTTCCCAAGAAACACCTGGTAAAACTAAGTGATTAGCCGCTGATTGAGACTTTTCTAATGTAAAAACCATAGCAGTTTATTTTCCCCGTTAAGTAAATTAAGAACTAAGTGACCTTTTAGCATCTTTTCTTCATAGCTGGCCTCAGCGGTGGAGTTCTCCACTTTAAAGTTTGGTGATCGAGGGATTAGTGTAGTAAACGCGGAATTTAGACATAAACTAATTAATCTATAGAAATACCAAGGGATCTAACTTTATCTTGTAATTTTTGTAGTTCAGCCTTAGCCTGTTCAGCATCCTGTTGAGCTTGAATTGCCTTGAGTCTTTCCTGTTCAGCATCCTGTTGAGCTTGAATTGCCTTGAGTCTTTCCTGTTCAGCATCCTGTTGAGCTTGAGTTGCCTTGAGTCTTTCCTGTTCAGCATCCTGCTCAGCTTGAATTGCCTTGAGTCTTTCCTGTTCAACCATGGCCATCCCCTTGTCCACTTCTATTCTTACCGCTTCTTGGGGGGTGGGGAGAACAGCGCCCTCTAGGGTGAAATAGCGCAATTCTTGCCCCTCTATTCCCAAGAAAAAACCCAGCACCTTACTCCAAAGCCAACCCTGATCATTGGGTATAATAGGTTGATACTTGTCACCATCTAGCCTAAAGCCCGCCAACTCCAGGGTATCCGGAGAAAAATAAAAATATTCTGGTGTATGAAATCTTTCTGCGTATAAATCTCGTTTCAAATGGCGATCAGTGTCTGCAGTCGAATCCGATAAAAGCTCAATAATCAAATCAGGATAGCGACCATCTTCCTCCCAAACCACCCAAGATTTTCGAGGTTTTCTGGCAGTATTTTTAACCAAGAAAAAGTCAGGACCACGAAAGTCATGACTCTTTAATTGCTGACGGCTAAAATAGATAGTCAAATTTGCACCAATAAAAAAATCGTTTCGGTCTTGCCAGGCCAATTCTAAGCAGGTAACTAACAGTAGTAACTGCATATAGTGCAAAGAACTTTCCATTTCTGGTTCATCGCTCAATAATTGACTAGCATCGGGCATTTGAGCTTCTAACTCTTGGGCAGTTATGGCAGACATAATACTTAATCGTCCGGTAAATTTACCAACAATTATAAAAACTTTTTTGATTATGGCAACCAACCAAAGTCAAGAATTTGACCCAGGGTATAGGGACAAACTTCAGGAAATATTGTTGGTGATAAGTGAGATTTTTTGATAGCCAGTTTGCGGGCTTTGGCGTAGTTTTTTGGTAGAACTGTCTCAAAATGGTTATGAAGAACTTGGGACTCCAGCAGGGAATCAAGCTCTAACCGAAAATTATCAATCTCTTTTTCCCAGCCTTTACCTGACCAGGGGCGTTCAGCTTGCCAATGCTCGTACAAAAGTAGGTGGATGAGAAGACGCAACAGATAACTTTCTACCTTGTGTCGTTGTTCTCGGCCCAATTCTTCTATTTCCTCAATCAAATTAGCCCAATCAATGACGCTAAATTGCTGCTGTTTAAGTTGTGTTAGGGTCAAATCTAACCAGGCAGGATAATCTTGTTCGTAAAGTGAGGTGAGGGCTGTTGCTTCAACCATAGGAGTTGCTTATTTTCTTTACCTGCTCAACATTCTAACAAATCTGTAAATTAGGAATTGCGGTCACAAATTGCCCCCCCCAGTCTCCCACATAGCCCAACTGGGTCATGATCTCTGTCCGTAAATTCCAAGGCAAAATCAGGACAAAATCCGGGTGTTTTTCGGCGATCGCCGTTGGAGGCAAAATGGCAATATGACTACCGGGTAAAAACTTACCCTGCTTAGATGAAGATGCATCACAAACAAAGGGCAACAAATCCGGTTTCACCCCAGCATAATTGAGCAAAGTATTACCTTTAGCCGCTGCCCCATAACCGGCCACCACCTTCCCCGCTGTTTTCTGTTCAATCAAAAAGGCTAGCAATTGATTTTTAATCTGATCTGCCCGTTCCTGGAAATGCTGATAGATTGCTAAATCCTGTAAACCCTGGGCCGTTTCCTGTTTCAATAATTCCCTTACTCGCTCACTAACTTGGCGATCGCCTAGATGACAGCCATAGACCCGTAAACTGCCGCCATGGGTAGGTAACTCTTCCACATCCCACACCTGCAAGCCAGCTTTAGCAAAGATTTTTGTGACCGTGTAGAGAGAAAGATAGGAAAAATGCTCATGGTAAACCGTATCAAATTGGGTCTGGGCCAGTAATTGCATTAGGTGGGGAAATTCTAAGGTAATGGTTCCCCCTGGTTTCAGGGCTTGTTTTAAACCCAACGTAAAATCATTAATATCCGGTACATGGGCAAAGACATTATTACCAATAATCAAATCAGCCTGTTGGCCCTTTGCTGAGAGCGATCGCCCTAAATTTTCTCCAAAAAACTCTTTTAAAACAGCAATCCCTAGTTTTTCCGCCGCCGCCGCCGTGCTAGCTGTTGGTTCAATGCCCAGACAGGGAACCCCCGCCGCCACAAAATTCTTGAGCAGATAGCCATCATTGGCCGCCACCTCAATGACAAAACTATCCGTAGTCAAACCTAGCCGCTCTGTAATCTTTTCCACATAACGGGCCGCATGGCTAAGCCAACTACTAGACGTGCTGGAAAAATAGGCATAGTCCCCACAGAATAACTCTTCCGCCTGGGTGTAGTCTTCTGTTTGTACTAGCCAACACTGTTCACAAACCTTGATCCTTAATGGATAAGTAACCTCCGGTCTACTTAAATCAATCTGGTTCAAATAGGCATTGGACGGGGGGGCAAAACCCAAATCCAGGAATGTTTGCTTTAAAGGTGTATGGCAATGGCGACATTTCATAAACTCAGACCTAAAAAGGTGGAATCTAGTAAGGGGTGATTTTGGTCTCGCTGGGATAATTCGGTAATTGCTTGGGGCCACTCAATCCCTAGGCGAGGATCTTGGGGATTCAACCCCCCTTCCGCCATCGGGTTATAGGCGACCGAGTGACAGTAAATCAATTCAACATCATCGCTCAAGGCTTGAAAACCATGGGCACAGCCTTCGGGTATCAACAATGCCCTATTGTTATCCGCACTTAGTACTACCCCTTGCCAAGTCAAAAAAGTGGGGGAATCAACCCGCAAATCCACCGCCACATCCCAAACCTGACCCCGAATGCAAGTAACCAATTTCATTTCCGCAGAGGGAGGATTTTGGTAATGCATACCTCGCACAGTGCCGCCTTGGGCCGTATGGGTATGGTTAATCTGGGCAATGGGTTTATGCCAACCTACTTCCTTCAACTCCTCAGCACAAAACAAACGGGCCAAAAATCCCCGGCGATCGCCGATGGGCTGACGGATAACGGTTCTGAGTCCGGCAATGCCCAAATCTTCAGTCAAAAATCTTCCCATAGTAGTCATTTTTGCTGGGTTTTTGTTTCAGATAGCAAGGTCTGACAGAGCCATTAGCTCCTTTTCATATTCTTCAATTTCTGTCTGACAAAGAGTTAATGGGCTTTCTCCCTGTCGTTGAGAACGATACCAGATCATTGTGCGTCGTACTGCCTCCTCGACCCCCCAACTAGGACGATATCCCAGTAAAGTTCGCGCTTTTGCAATCTCGAGGGATAACCAACCCGCCTCATGGGGCCCTTCATTGCCATCGCCATATTCCACTTGCAAGCCGGGTTCTATTCGCGAAGCAAATTCTAATATTTGACGCACAGTGGCTGCGTCTTTTGTTTCCGGGCCTAGGTTATAGGCCCCTGCCAATTCTGGTGAATGCCAAAGTTTTTGAGCTAACAATAAATAGCCAGCTAGAGGCTCTAACACATGTTGCCAGGGACGAATAGCTTGGGGACGACGGATTATGACCATCGTTTTTGCATCTAGGGCGCGGACAACATCAGGAATGAGACGATCCTCTGACCAATCTCCCCCTCCGATGACATTGCCGGCCCGGGCGCTGGCCACGGCCACTCCTTGTTCTCGAAGAAAGGCATCACGATAACTGGCTACTACGATTTCGCAGGCGGCCTTGCTCGCACTATAGGGATCATGACCTCCCAGTTGATCATCTTCTCGGTATGGCCAACACCATTCAACATTGCGATAAACCTTATCGGTAGTCACAATCACCACCACTCGCACTGAGTCAGAGGCCCGCAACGCCTCAAGAAGGTGGGCAGTTCCCATCACGTTAGTGGCAAAAGTGCCGACTGGATCACGATAGCTACGGCGCACTAGAGGCTGGGCTGCAAGGTGAAAGACAATCTCCGGCCTGGCTTCGGCGATCGCCTTTTGAAGATTCGCTAAATCATTGACATCAGCCCGAGTATCAGAGCGCAAACATTTAGCAATTTCAGCCAGTTCACATAAGTTAGGGTTTGTCAGAGGATCTAATGAATAGCCCGACACCTTTGCTCCCAACTGACTGAGCCAGAGAGTTAACCAACTGCCTTTAAAACCCGTATGGCCCGTTAAAAAAACGGATTTACCTTGCCAAAACGACTTATCTAGCATTTACCATACCTTCCAAGGAGCCTGACCAGATTGCCACAACTCTTCTAGATGATTCTTATCCCGTAAAGTATCCATTGGTTGCCAAAAACCCCTATGCTCAAATGCCATCAACTCCCCCTTACCAGACAATTCAGTTAGGGGCTCACCCTCCCAACTATCCATATCCCCCCCAATAAAATCCAAGCAACGGGGAGATAAAACAAAGAAACCGCCGTTAATTAGACCGCCATCACCGGGAGGCTTTTCCGTAAACCCGAAAACCTTAGAGTTTTCTAATTTCAGTGCGCCGTATCGACCGGGGGGCACAACTGCTGTGACCGTAGCCAACCTACCATGACTTTGATGAAAAGCAATTAATTCTTGAATATTAATATTTGCCAAACCATCACCATAGGTAAAACAAAAAGCATTGTCATTTTCAATAAAAGTTTTAATCCGCTTTAATCTTCCCCCTGTAAGGGAATTTTCCCCGGTATCCACTAAGGTCACTTTCCATGGCTCTGCCTTTCTCTGATGGACAATCATTTCATTGGAAACCATGTCAAAGGTTACATCGGACATATGTAGAAAATAATTGGCAAAATATTCCTTAATAACATAGCCTTTATAACCACAGCAAATAATAAAATCATTTACACCGTAGGCAGAATAGAGTTTAAGGATGTGCCAGAGAATGGGTCGCCCGCCAATGTCAATCATCGGCTTAGGTCGAAGATGAGTTTCTTCGGAAATTCTAGTCCCCAAGCCACCGGCAAGAATTACAGCTTTCATGCAATTTTCTCCACATTCCAGTCAAGTACTGGCCTTAAAACCCCTGGTATCGGCCCTACATAACCCATGCCCCGGGTTATCACCCCTTCAATCGGGTCAGTCACATTAAAAACCAAAGCAGATTGATCATAAAAACTGACGTGGACGCCTGAGTGCATAAACGTGACAGCCAATCCCACCGAGTAAACACCGTCGTTCAAAAAATTGGCCGGGATATGACAAAGGGCACGATAAACTCCCTCTTCTAGAGGAGAATTTATATCAACCATAGCGGCAGTCACAAAAGCACAATTATTTTTATCATCATAAAAGTGAAAATTTGGATAGGGGGTGCCTGGTGTTTTTTGTTGAACTTCATATTCCATATAAACCGTTAGGGGCTCATCAATCCGAACATCTAAAGATTGCTCTCCTTTTTCATTTTCGATCCATCCCCTTCTTAAAACTGCTAAATGGTCTCCAGGGGGAGAAGGAGATGAAGTATAGTCAACAGAGCCTGGACTATGCTGTCCATCACTTTGGTAATAGGCAATTACAGAGCCGGGACTTCCTTCCTTAATAACTTCGCCGTGCTTTAGGAGAAAACAGCTATTACATAAAGAAGCAATCATGGGCATAGCATGGCTAACAAAAATTACCGTTCTACCCTCTTTTTCTGCAACATCCTCCATTTTGCCAAGGCAACGTTTTTGAAACTGGGCATCTCCCACCGCCAACACTTCATCCACAATTAAAATTTCCGGCTCCAAATGGGCCGCCACCGCAAACGCCAAGCGCACATACATCCCCGAAGAATACCGCTTGACAGGAGTATCCAAAAACTTCTCCACCTCCGCAAACGCCACAATCTCATCAAACTTCTTCTTAATTTCCGCCTTGCCCATCCCCAAAATCGCCCCATTCAGATAAATATTCTCCCGCCCCGTCAACTCAGGATGGAACCCCGTCCCCACCTCCAACAGACTCGCCACCCGACCCTTAATAGAAATGCGCCCCTCCGTCGGCTCCGTAATCCGGCTGAGAATCTTTAAAAGTGTTGACTTACCCGCCCCATTGCGCCCAATAATGCCAACCCGATCGCCCTGCTTAATTTCAAAGGACACATCCTTCAGCGCCCAAAACTCTTCGTGGGTAGGGTAATCTTCCTTACCATTACGTCTAAACATCTGACCAAAGGAGCGGGCCTTCTCTGCCATCATATCCCGGAGAGTTGTATAGCGTTCCCGCCGCTGGTGACCGATGATATATTTTTTCCCAAGATTTTCCACTCGAATGACTGTATCAGACATAAATAAAGTTTTTAAAACGCCCTAACCAGATAGCGTAAGCTTACCAGACAAAGCCAAAAAAATAATTGTTCAATTCTTAATCAGGAAAAAACTCTGGATTTAGTAACTCATCCGCAGAAAACTGACAACTTTTAGGAATTAGCCATAGACCACAAAAAAAACTAGTCTAGAGAAATGCTAAATCCGGGTAAAACATTCTCCCCAGACAATTTTGTGGGGAGATTAGTTATTTCTGTGGGTTGATTTTGGCGGTAGATCTCCACCTGTTTTTGTTGTGGATTGATTAGCCAGCCTAGTTGCAAACCAGATGTTAGGTACTCTAGCATTTTGTCTTGTAGGGGTTTAAGACGATCACTTTTTGATCTGAGTTCAATCACAAAATCAGGACAAATTGGGGGAAAACCCTCTCGTTCTGCTGGGGTTAACTTTTCCCAATTACCTCGGGAGACCCAAGCCACATCGGGGGAGCGATCGCCACCTTGGGGTAGGCTAAAGATTGTTGAGGAACTAAAGACAATTCCGAGTTGACTCTGATAATTCCAGAGAGAAACTTTGAAAATAAGGCTCGCTTCTTGGGCACCACTTTCACCACCAACTGGGGACAGAATGATGAGCTTCCCTTGGGGGTTTCTTTCTAGGCTGAGGTCAGGATTGTTTTGACAGAGCTGATAAAATTGCCCTCGGTTCAACGAAATAATTGGCTGAAGGTCTAAAACGGTAGCCATAATGGTGCAGCTTAGAAGAGTGAATTAATTTTAACAATTGGTTTTCATTTGGCGATCGCCCTCTAGAGGATCATTCACCGAGGGAAATAACGCGACTTAATACATCTTCCATATCGTATAGGCAATCTTTGGGAAAATCTAAATCAGTTTCCCGGATCGCGTCGGCCCGCGCCAGCCGATACATTTTAGCGAGAGACACCCCATCATTGAGATAACGCTGCAGACTGGGACTGTCCTCAAGATATAGTTCAATATTGTTCCGCTCTCGATCAATTGTATTCTGCCAACTGCGGGAACGTTTCTGGGGCTGGTAGTCCCAATTGAGGAAGTGATGAAGAATTAAACGTAAACTACTTAAAAGGCGATCCCTTTCCCGTTTTGACAAATCCCGGACTTCCTCCACTAAATTCTCGATATCAAGGGACGTAAAATCCCCTGCAGCAAGGAGATCGGCCATGGTTTCTGCCCATCGACTAAAATCTCTTTCGTAAAGTTGCTCCATAGTAGTAGTAGTATTTAGTCACTCTTTTTATTGGATGGGGTCAGCCAGAAAATCTAACCACATCAAAAATGGAGAGAAGATGATTTCATTGTAATGGGCAAATTCCTAGGCGATCGCCTTTACGAGAACAGATCACCATATTCAGCCAGTAGTGCTAAGGCCTCCCTTAAGAGTCTTCGATTTCGGTCTGAGGGGTCAAGCTGGAATTGTATTTCGGCAATACGGCATCGAGTTTCGATTCGAGTTCGCGCAATTTGGCGTTCTCTCTCCTCAGCTCTTCGAGACTCATCTGCTCTTTCCTGAGCCATTCTGCGTTGCCCTTCCTCAACTCTTCGTTGTGCTTCTTGAGCCAAGCGGTTTGTTTCTCGATTTCGACGGTTCCACTCAACGCCGAAATTAGCCAATGTAGCCAGGAGGGCTGCCACAGTGAATCCATTGCTCCACTGTCGGGGATTGGCAACGAGTCCGAGGAATTCAAAGTCGGTTTGGTCATAGAACCTCAAAAAGGCGATCGTAATCAATAGCACCGTTAAGATGCTTGATGGCAATAATGCCAGGAAATTTAATCACATTGAGGGTCAGGGCAAGATAATCCTATTTTAATGGGTAGCTTACTTTGGCGATCGCCATTGTTCAACTGTTCAACCTGAGCAACTTGTGCCACGGTCAAACCCAATTCAGGCAACTGTATTTAAAATCCTTCAATAGCTCATAAAACCATTTGTTTGTTGCCATGGTTAAATCACATCAGCGAAGGTGCGTTCCATCTTACGAAAATAGAGAATTCCTGTTATAAAAATAATGATCACCAACAGTAAAGACAACAAAAAACCCGGCAGAAATATAGTTGATTCTCCCCCCAAAATCGCCCAACGAAAACCATCAATTACACTCACCATCGGGTTAATGGAATAGAGCAATCGCCATTTTTCCGGCACCACATTACTACTAAAACCCACCGGGGAAATGTACAAACCAAATTGGACAATGAATGGCACAATGTAGCGAAAATCTCGGTATTTGACATTGAGGGAACAAAGCCATAACCCTGCTCCCATGGAAGCCATAAAGGCAATCAAAATGAAGAAAGGCAATGTAATCACATGCCAACTGGGCAAGAAATTATACCAAGCCATCAGCCCCAACATAATCATCCCAGAAATTAAAAAATCAACAAAGCTAGTCACCACGGCACTGGTAGGCACCACTAAGCGAGGAAAATACACCTTAGAAATTAGATTGGCATTGGCAATTAGACTATCGCTGGCGGAACTAAGGGAAGTGGAAAAAAACTGCCAGGGCAACATTCCCGCAAACACCAGAATGGGATAGGGCACCCCCTCCGAAGGTAAATTAGCCAACTTACCAAATACCACCGTAAACACCACCATGGTCAAAAATGGCCGGATTAAGGCCCAAGCTATACCGATCGCCGTTTGTTTGTACCGTACCGCAATGTCCCGCCAAGCCAGGGTGTAAAACAATTCCCGGTAACGCCATAGGTCTTGCCAATACTGACGCTCCGTGCGTCCTGCTTCAATAATCAGTTCTGGGGGGGAAGTTTTCATACTTGAGGTCAATTTTTGCTACGCCCAAAGGCCCATGGCTAAACATCATCGGGATCCAATCCCAACTCCCTCAGCTTGGCCGCCAGGCGATCGGCCCTGAATTTTTCTTGGTCCGCCCGTTGAGCCTCCTGCTCTACCTTTGCCATGGCCTGGTCAGGCCTCAATATTTCCTGTTGGGCCGCCTCCTCAGGGGTAGGTACTAAAATTCCCTCCACGGAAAAATAGCGCAACTGACCCTGGTGGATGCCAAGAAAAAATCCCAGCGCCTCACTCCATAGCCATCCTTGCTCATTGGGAATTACGGGAGAGTATTGGTTGAAATTTAACCTAAAACCGGCAAATTCCAAAGTTTCAGGGGAAAAATAAAAATACTCAGGGGTGTGGAACCTAGTGGCATAAAGGTCCAGCTTGGTGGTTCTATCCACTTTGGCAGTGGACTCGAAAAGTAGCTCAATGATCAAGTCGGGGTAGCGCCCGTCTTCCTCCCACACGACCCAGGAATTGCGGGGGTGTCTGGTGGTATTCTTGACCAGGAAAAAATCAGGGCCTCGAAAATCACGGTGTTTGAGTTGTTGTCGACTGAAGTAGATGGTTAGGTTGGCACCAATAAAAAAATCATCCCTCTGACGCCAGGCCCACTCCAGACTAGTAACTAGCAAGAGCAGTTGCAAATAATGCACTGAACTTTCCATCTCCGGTTCATCACTCAAAAGCATAGTGGCATCCGGCATTTGTGATTCCAGTTCCTGGGCCGTTATTGCTGACATATTGTCCTCCGAATGATGATGGAGAAGGGCCGGCTTCCATCATAATGGCTTGCCCCAAGTGGGCAGAAATCCTGCCGGGCATTTATGTCGCCGTTCTCCCCTGGACCGCAAATGGGAGCAAACTATTGGCTTTTCACCGGTTACATTTCCTATTTTTGGCCACAGGAATCCTGCATACGTTCTTAGCTTGGTCTAAGAATACGGCAGACGAAACCGAGATCTGTGGGACCGTCGAGGCTCCGGCTAGGGTGGAAAAACGAAAATTCAATTGTTTTTATAAGAAAAAAACATTCACTCCTGCCGAGAGCTTATACTAAGAACTTCTCCCGCTGTGGAAAACAAAAAAGTTATTCAGTCTGAACTGGTTTTTATTCCAGGATATGAGTCCGTGATCAAGCGAATTCGGTTACAGACAAATCTAATTTATTGACCCATTTTTGTCCAGGTAAACAAGGAAAAATTTGTTATCAATCTTACCTGGTTAATACTTAAGTGTTGCAAACAATACTTAAGTGTGAAGGTTCAAATTTATGGAGACAGGGGTTCTGCGTTAGCATCACACTGACCTAAGACAATTATGGTCATAACAATTCAAACTCTCCATCCCTCCACCCGGCCACAGATGATCATCATCATCGGTGCTAAATCTTTTGGCCAATGGCGATCGCCGATTCTGACTCGGTTTTTTGTCCTCCGGCCCTGCTGTAGTCCGAGGAACTAGAACAACCCGGTGGGAGTCCTTCCCAGTAGATCCAGGCTAGTATTGACAGTGCACAGTCACCGAAAATAACGGTAATATTGACCCAAGTAAATAAAACTGCTTCCACACACTAGGTGCTAAACCATGGCTAATTCCCCAAGCATCCTTGCCCAATAACCATTCCCCCCAAGATAATGACCTACAGTTACCCAGAATTGCCCCAAGGTAGCCCCCCCCCTCCGCTAGTTGGAGCATACGGTGCTGAAGAAGTGGACTCTTTTTCCCTTGGTAACCTGACAGGTGTATTGAGGAGGAGATGGTGGATTGTTGTCCTGGTGGCCCTAGCGGTGGGAGGCTTGAACCTCAAGCGGCAACTTGATAAGCCGCCGGTTTTTCAATCTAGTTTCCAATTACTGGTTTCCCCCCCCGAGAATGAAACGGTTAATCCCCTGGCCCAACTCCAAGGTTCGGGACTGCTGGGCAGCCTTCCCCGGGGCAAAGAATATTTGAACACCCAGTCGGAAATTCTACAAAGTAATATTCTATTGGAGCCGGTCTGGAGCCAAATTTATGACGCCCTCCCCCCAGAGGAGCAAATTTCCTATAGTAGTTTTCTGGCTAGCCTGTCGGTGATGGTGGTGCCGGACACAGGCATTGTTGAGATCAGCTACCGGGGCAATGACCAAGAAAGGGTCAAGGCGGTTTTGGAGGCTCTAGCTGAACAATATTTAGACTACACCCGTAGAGAGCAAGCCAGACAGGAGAGTGAAAAACTCCGCTTTGTTAATGACCAGTTGCCCAAATTCCAAGACCGGGTGGCAGAGTTGCAAGCGCAAATGTTGGCATTGCAGCAGCAATATAAGTTTTTTGACCCTAGCCAGACAGCAGAAAATCTCAGCTCACGCCTCAACGAAATTAATGTGCTCCGGCAAAATTTGTCGATCAAAATCCAACAACTAACCGCCAAACGAGATGCCCTGGAACAAAAAACGGGCATAGATAACAATAGTGCCTTTGGCTTGAGCTCCCTGGGACAATCCCCTGTCTATGCAGGCTTAGTTAGTCGGCTCAACGAAATCAACCTCAAATTGGCGGAAGCTAGCACCATCTACACTGGCAATAGCCCCCAGATGGAGCAGTTGCAAGAAGAAAAGGATAACGTTTTGCAGTTGATCAGAGCCGAAGCCGAAAAAGAAAAGGGGACGCTCAGCAATGGAGAATTGGATCAGGTCCTCATTGCCACAGACGTGGGGGGGCCCAAGGCAGAAGCTTTGCAGGAACTTGCCAGTGTGGGCATTGAGCTAGATATTCTCAACATTGAACTGGAAAGTATCATTGGGTCGGAAGCGGAACTGAGAAATCAATTGGAAAATTTCACCACCATTGCTGGCGAGTTTGCCAGTCTCCAACAGGAATTGGAGCTTCAAAGAAGTGGTTTAACCCAATTAGTGACCACAAGGCAGGCACTGGAAGTGGAGGTCGCGAGGAGCTTTGTACCCTGGCGCTTAGTTTCCGCCATTACCCTACCCGATACACCGATTAATACCCTGCCCAGGGATATTTTACTTTCTGTCATGCTGGGACTTTTGGCCGGGGGAGGCGCGGCCCTATTGGTTGATAAGCTAGATCCTGCCTATCACAGTGTCGAAGATTTGAGAGCTAGTCAGCACCACACCATCCTAGGGTACATTCCCTTGGAAAAGGATTTGCGAGCCAGTATTAAGTATGGCTCCCCTCTGCCCAATGAGGCAATGCAAGAGTCCTACGCTAGGCTCTATTCCAACCTGTTTTTCCTCAAGCGCAAACGCCAGTGCCATTCCTTTGTGGTTACCTCGGCTGAGTCCGGTGATGGAAAATCTACCACGGCTTTTTTCCTGGCCCAAGCTGCCGCTAAGTTGGGGCAAAAAGTGCTGCTGGTGGATGGCGATCGCTATTTTCCTCAAAAGGAGTCCTGGTTGAAGTTAGCTGAAATTACCGGCTTCGGAGGCGAAAACACCACCCCCGATGGTAATGGCGTCCTCGGCAGTCTGGTGGCCAACTCTAATGGTCACAATGGGGATTTACCCGAACCTTTGGGCAAGAATCTGTTCTACTTCAAAGTCCAAGATGACACCATGACCCCGGAGCAGTTGGTTTCTGCTTCCCAAAATTTTGTCGTCAAAATGAATCAGTGGAAAGAGACTTTCGACCTAATTTTGATCGATACGCCCCCCATTTTGGGTCTAACGGATTCCCGTCTGATTGCAGATCAAACCGATGGTCTGGTGGTGGTGGTGCGCCTCAATAAGACCCGCAAGGATAGCATCAAGGAAGCTTTTCGGGAATTGGCGTTGGCTGATCTCAACGTTATCGGAATTGTGGCCAATGCTATCACTTCTACGTCCGGCGGTTATGGCTACTACTATGGTCGTTACTACAATAACCGTTACTACGATCGTCAAAAAGTTGCCCAGGCAGACAATTAGGATCGGGAGCACAGAACCCCACCTTGCGGGGCAAAAATGGCCAGGTCCAAAAAAGGCTTAACGTATGGGCGATGACGGGCTCGAACCGCCGACATCCTGCTTGTAAGGCAGGCGCTCTACCAACTGAGCTAATCGCCCTTTACTCGTGCTTAACCACTATATCATAGGTTATCGTTTTGTTCGATCGCCATCGGAAAAAATTTTTTCCTAGTTACCTATTCCCTTTTTGCCTTTGCCATGCCCGCCGGTAAAATCCATGACCGCATTACCCTGGGAGCCACCCCAGCGGTTATGGCCATCACATTTATTGGCACTGGTAGTGCCCGACTAACCCTGCTAATGGCGATCGCCTTTGGATTTAGCGGGTTGATGTTTGGCCCGGATCTGGACATCCATTCCTGTCAATATAAAAGGTGGGGCTGGCTGAGATGGGTCTGGCTTCCCTACCGCCACTTCATTCCCCATCGATCGCCCCTTTCCCACGGCTTTTTGATTGGTACGATTTTGCGTTTATTGTATCTAGGCAGTTGGCTGCTACTGGCTTCAGCAGGCATAGGGACAGTGCTGATACTGTTACAAAAGCTTAATTTACAGGGAATTAACTGGTTGATCCCGAGACAATGGCTGGAGCAACACCGTTGGGAACTGCTAACAATTTTTGTTGGCTTGGAGGCAGGGGCCATGGCCCATAGTGTGAGCGATTGGGGAGGTAGTTGGCTCAAAAAAAAGCTAAAGCCACAGCAAAAAAAACACTCTAGCCAAGGCAAGTCTAAATCTCGCCGGCGTTCCTAATAGGTCGAATTAATTAGCCAAACCTAGGCCAGTTGCCAACAGGTTTCCCTCGTTAAACGGATTTGGGCCAGGGTAAAAATCACCGGAATAATACGCCCATAGTTAGTGGCGATCGCTCGCCAGCCCAGATCCGCTAGGAATAATCCCCACAGAGCCGGTCCCAACACCGAAAAAATTGTCCGCACTGCCCCGTAACGAGCCGTTCCCATCAGCACCCCCTGTTTAGCGGTTTGGAGGGCTAACTGATTTTGTAACTGACTGGCGACATTTAGTCCCCCCTTCATCAGCAACGATTTGGCCACTTGATATTGGGCAATGTGTACCGTCACTTGCTGTAAGATGCGCCCCAACAGTAGGGGTCTGAGCACCGAACTAACGGCGATCGCCCCACCTCCCTTGAGGATGACATTGACGGGATTGTGTTGAATTTGCAGGGGCAGAGGTTCCGGCAAAGGAGAATTAATCAGGGACTGTTGGATTTTACGAGTCAAATTATTCTGCTCCGCCGGGGGCAATTTTTGCCAAGCTTGGTTGACCAAGTGGAGAAAAATATCCGTTTCCAAATCCAGGGTAGTCATCTGTTGGGCGTAGGGCACTTTGAGGAATTGACAAACCCGAATGAGGGTGTCCCGGTAGCTAAATTGCTTGGCCTTGCCCCGTAAAACCGTTAGGCCATCGGCGGCTAAATAGCGGAATCTTTCCTCGAGGGAACTTTCCCAGAGGGGACGATCCAAGCTTTGTACCTCCACCGGAAGGGGGGTTTGCAGATAATCCAAAGGATTAAATTTTCTACAAAAGAGAATTTGCGTTAGTTGGGTCAGTTCATCCTCCGTCGCCAACTCTAACGCTGAGCGCAGTTCGTCCAAGACCGTTTCCTCCACCAGTGGGGCTCTGCTAATTTCCCCATTCTAGGACAGGGGCCGAAAACTTGTGCGGCCCTCCGGCAACATTGACCCCGTTGTAACAGCCAAAAGAAAAATCCCCTCAGATCGTCTCAGAACATGCTTTAAAAGCCCCCCTGACCCCCAAATTTAGGGGGAAACTGACTGAAAGTCCTCTAGTATTGCCGGAGCTTTAGTGAGGAGATTTAGGGGGCAGAATAAAACTTTCCAAACACCTTCTCAGGGGATTCACAAAACTTTTTAAGAACCATTCAACGGCGTAGGTTCATCGTTTGTATAGGTCTAAACCTTTTTGGGGGAAAGGAACATCATCATATTGCGTCCTTCCCGTTTGGGAGCCTGCTGGATATCGGCTTCGGTGGCCAGGTCCGTTGCCATGCGGTCCAGTAATTCCTTCGCTAGGTGGGCGTGCTGAATTTCCCGCCCCCGGAAGTTCACCGTTGCCTTGACTTTATCCCCAGCTTTGAGGAAGCGTTTGGCCTGATTGATGCGCACTTGATAGTCGTGTTCATCGATTTTGTACCGCATTTTTACTTCCTTAACGTCGGCGGTATGTTGTTTTTTCTTGGCCTCCCGGGCTTTTTTCTCCTGCTCAAATTTATATTTGCCATAGTCCATGATGCGGCACACCGGCGGATCGGCGGTCTCACTCACTAACACAAGGTCGAGCCCCCGCTCGTCGGCGATTTCCATGGCTTCATTGGGGGTAATGATCCCCAATTGGGCACCGTCACTGTCAATGACTCGTATTTCTGGGAAACGTATTCTTTCGTTAATTTGAGGTAAGTCGCGTTGGGGTCTTCTTTTATCGGCCACAGGTGTTTTTTGTTGAAGTTTGTAGGTAATGTTGGGTTTACAAGCGAAAATGCTGACTTTGCCATTTTACCGATTCTCTCGGATTTTCGGCCTGCAATTTACTCGCTCTCCCCTAGGGTACTCTGGCTTTGGGAAAGGGTAAATGGGGTTATCCGGCCTGTATTTTAGCTTCCCATGGCTAGCCAATGGCGATCGTAAAGATATTTAACGCAATGGTGTGGGGCCATAGAATGAAGGCAATCAATTAGACAAATTTGGCAAGGCAGATGGTTGCGCTCTCCTCCAATGGATACTTTTCCCCCGACGATTACTTAGAGCTGGAAAGCCGCAGTGACGTTAAGCATGAATACATCGATGGCCAGATTTACGCCATGGCCGGCACTGGTGGAATTCACAACATCATCAGTGGCAATTTTTACATGGCCCTTCGTAGTCGCCTCCAAAATTCTGGCTGTCGTGTCTACTTTGCTGATTTGAAGGTGAAACTAAAGGAAGGAAGACGGTTTTATTATCCTGACCTGTTGGTAACTTGTGACGAAAGAGATGCTCCGAGCCAGGCATTTGTTAATTTTCCCAGGGTGATTATTGAGGTTTTGTCGGAATCCACAGAAGGCTTTGACCGGGGCAAAAAGTTTCAGGATTACCGCACCCTGCCCAGTTTATGGGCGTATATTTTGGTCAACGCCCAGCAGTATTTGGTGGAGTGTTTTCAGCGGACTCCCCAGGATTTTTGGTTGCTGAAGTCCTATGAGGGTCTAGAGGCGATCGCCGACATTGAGGCGCTTAATTTAGCCATTCCTTTGGCGGAAATTTATGCCACCCTGAATCTGCCGGCATTGGTGGATGAAGTTGGCATGGAGACTGATTTAACGTAAATATTGTCCTGATGACAAAAATTTTCGCTGATTCTTCTATTAATCCCCTCAGTGTGGCCCCAATGATGGACCATACTGATCGCCATTTTCGCTATTTTCTACGGCAGTTAACCCGCCACACCCTGTTGTACACAGAAATGATTACGGCCCAGGCCATCCTCCACGGCGATCGCCAGAGGTTATTAAATTTTAGCCCGGAGGAAAAACCCGTAGCGTTGCAATTGGGGGGCGATGATCCCCAACTCCTAGCGGAATGTGCCCGCATTGGCCAGGATTGGGGATATGACGAAATTAACTTGAATGTGGGCTGTCCCAGCGATCGGGTGCAGAGCGGCAATTTTGGGGCTTGTTTAATGGCTCAACCGGATTTGGTAGCCCAATGTGTGAGTGCAATGCAAAAGGCCGTGGAAATTCCCGTCACCGTTAAACATCGCATTGGCATTGATCATCGGGACAGTTATGAAGATTTAGTGCATTTTGTCGAAATCGTGGCAAACGCTGGCTGTCAAAGATTCACTGTCCATGCCCGTAAAGCCTGGCTCCAGGGGCTTAGTCCCAAGGAAAACCGAACCATTCCTCCCCTACGTTACGAAGATGTTTATCAATTAAAAAAGGATTTTCCCCAGTTATTGATCGAAATTAATGGCGGTATCACCCAAACTGAGCAAATTCAACAGCATCTTAGCCATGTGGATGCAGTGATGGTGGGCCGAGCCGCCTACGAAAATCCCTACCTTTTCGCCACCGTAGACCGGGACATTTACCACAAAACCAATTTAGTCCCCAGCCGAGCGGAAATTATTGAACGTATGTTGCCCTATGTGGAAGAGCGTTTACGTCACGGCGATCGCCTTAATCAAATTACCAGGCATTTATTGAGTTTGTTCAATGGTCAACCCAGGGCTAAATTTTGGCGTCGTACCCTGAGTGATTCCACTCTATTGGCTTCTGCAGGGCCGGAGCTATTACAAACAGCCCTCCAAGCCCAAAAATTCCCAGGGGTATTGGTAGCATAGGGAACAAATTTTAGCCCTTTCCGTTCCCGTACCAGGGAAAATAACCTGTATGATGAAATGTTAATTTAACTTAACAAGCTTTGTTGAAGGTCTTGTTTGCCCAATAGCCTTTATCGTGTACGAGGACTGAAGACTTTGTCTAAGCGCTATTTATTTACTTCCGAGTCGGTGACAGAAGGCCATCCTGATAAGGTGTGTGACCAGATTTCCGATACCATCCTTGATGCCCTCCTAACCCTGGACCCCAACAGTCGAGTAGCGGCGGAAACCGTAGTCAACACAGGCTTGACCCTAGTGACGGGGGAAATTACTTCCCAAGCCCACATTAATTTTGTCGAATTGATCCGCCAGAAAATTGCTGAAATTGGCTACACCAACGCCGATAATGGCTACTCCGCTAACAGTTGTGCCGTCATGCTGGCGATCGACGAACAGTCCCCCGACATTTCCCAAGGTGTAACCGCCGCCCAAGAACAGCGCCATGCCCTCAGCGACGACGAGTTAGACAAAATCGGTGCGGGCGATCAGGGCCTAATGTTTGGCTATGCTTGCAACGAAACCCCAGAATTGATGCCCCTACCCATTAGTTTGGCCCACCGCATTGCCCTGCGCCTATCGGAAGTACGTAAATCTGGCCAATTGGCTTATCTTCGCCCCGACGGTAAAACCCAAGTTTCCATCCTGTACGAAGATGGCTCACCCGTAGCCATTGATACCATCCTCATTTCCACTCAGCACGACGAGCACATTGGCGATATCACCGACAACGATGCAGTCCAAGCCAAAATTAAAGCCGATCTTTGGGACGTAGTGGTGGGTCATTGCTTCAGCGACATTGCCCTCAAGCCCACTGATAAAACCCGCTTTATTGTTAATCCCACTGGCAAATTTGTTGTGGGGGGTCCCCAAGGGGATGCTGGTTTAACGGGACGGAAAATTATTGTGGACACCTACGGTGGTTATTCCCGCCATGGCGGTGGTGCCTTTTCCGGTAAGGATCCCACCAAGGTAGACCGGTCTGCGGCCTATGCCGCCCGCTATGTGGCCAAAAACATTGTTGCTGCCGGTTTAGCAGATAAATGCGAAGTACAGGTCAGCTACGCCATTGGGGTTGCTCGCCCAGTCAGCGTTTTAATCGATACCTTTGGCACCGGTAAGGTAGATGAAGAAAAACTGCTGGAAGTCGTATTGGCAAACTTTGAACTGCGCCCAGCCGGTATCATCCAATCCCTCAATTTGCGGAATTTGCCCGCCGAACGGGGGGGGAGATTTTATCAAGATGTGGCCGCCTATGGCCATTTTGGTCGCAATGACCTGGATTTGCCCTGGGAATACACCGACAAAGTGGATGTGTTGAAAGCAGCTTTTGCTTCTAGCCCCCAGGCCGTGGCCGTCTAGGGAAGCAGCAGGAAAAAGTACACTGCCTCAGGATGAGAGGGTATTTAGCCTGGGGCAGTATGGGGCAACTCAGGCTAAACTACAGTATGATATGAAATTCTTGTTGATATCATGAGTGTAGTTAGTCAAGTTATTTTGCAAGCCGACGATCAACTCCGCTACCCCACTAGCGGTGAACTCAAAGGGATCCAGGCGTTTTTAACCACCGGTGCCCAGCGTATTCGCATTGCGGAAACCCTGGCCGAAAATGAAAAAAAGATAGTCGATCAAGCCCAAAAACAACTGTTTAAGAAGCACCCTGAATACCGTGCTCCCGGAGGTAATGCCTACGGTCAGCGGCAATATAATCAGTGTTTGCGCGATTACGGTTGGTATTTGCGCCTAGTTACCTATGGCGTTTTAGCGGGCAACAAAGAACCCATTGAAACTACTGGTTTAATCGGTGTGAAGGAAATGTACAACTCCTTAAATGTGCCGGTGCCAGGGATGGTCGACGCGGTAACTGTACTGAAGGATGCGGCGTTGGGACTGTTGAGTGCAGAGGATGCCAATGAGACAGCTCCCTATTTTGATTACATCATTCAGTTTATGTCCTGATTTGTTTTGGCACGAAGATTAACGAAGATGGCGGTGGGTTTCTGTGGCCGACTATGCCTTCTTCGTTTTCTCGTTTTTGGCTGTTTTGATCACGATAATCCTCAGCCCTGGGGGGAAACTGTCCATGCCCTGGCTCAAATCCATTCCTTTTTTATCCCTTGCTTTGGTAATTGTTGCCTATGTGGCCTTTGGCTGGAGATTGGCCGAGGCCAGTGTGCCCTGGAGCACGATGTTCCACGAACACCTCAAGGGTTGGCAGATAGAACTGGATCAAAGGACGATTCTGGCTTTAATCCATATTTTTACCCTGTTCATCATTACGTTGACCACTTTAGCTTTGACTACCCCCATTACCCTGATGACCTATGTGGTGGGCAATTGGGCTAAGTCAGAATTGCGGTCGATGGTGTCCATGGTGTTTTGGTGTTTTGTTTTTGTCGTGGCCCTGCGGTGGTTTAATTATTTCACTTCATTTTTGTTGCTACTAGCGGCGGCTATTCTGGGTCGGATTGAGTTGCGTAATCTGGGTATGGGCCAGGGGCAAAGCTTGTTATTATTAGCCCTAATCTGTGGCTCGGCTTTTGCGGGGGGGGTTTACAGTTATTTTTCCTACTATCCGTTGCCTTCTCTTAACTAAAGCTTGTTTTGAAAGCCCTTTAATATTGTCGGAGCTTTTATTTAGTGCCAAGTTTTGGCCGGGAAACTAAAACTTTGCCGACAGGCCCTCGCGTTATCATCGGCATTGGATTGCAGAAAGTCCGGCTCCCCCAGCTTAATTTTGTTGTTATTGGGAATTTTCCCCTTTTCTATGGCTTCCACCAAAAAGATTTTACAAAAGACCTTCATCATTGCTTCAGGGTTGGCTTTTCTAGGCATGATGACAGTGCCGATGCTGACTGTGTTGAGGGGCAATGCTAACCAGACTGAGGGTCCATCCCAGGGGACACCGCAACAACCCACAGCGGCAGATCTGGAGCGCTTAAAGGAGGTCGCTGGGGGATATGAAAAAGTATTGCAACGGGAACCGGATAATCCCAACGCGTTGCAAGGGCTGGTGGAAGCTCGTTTACAAATGGGGGATTTGGCCGGGGCGATCGCCCCGATGGAGAAGTTGACGAAAATTTATCCGGAGGAAGAGGGGCTAAAACAGTTGCTGGAGGCCATTAAACTACAGGTGAAAAATCCCCAGTTACCCCCACCCCAAAACCCTTTGGCACCGACGGAACCCAATAACCAGGGCGGGGGGACCGGGGGGACGCCTACCCCTACCCAACCCTAGAAAGATCGCAGTTTGGTATTATCGTTTTTTGCTCCTCTCACCGTGAGCTTCAGGAAGTTTTTGTCCCCTGGGCTGACTCTGCCTGGCTTTGCTTAAATCTATGACCCAATTGCACGAAGCCTTTACTATTTTTTTGAGCTTGCTGGTGGAGGCCATCCCCTTCCTCACCTTTGGGGTAGTGCTCTCCAGTGCCCTATTAGTCTTCAGCGATGAAAAAAAGCTAATTGCCTATATTCCCCGTAATCCTTTCCTCGGGGCGATCGCCGGTAGCTTGGTGGGGTTTATGTTTCCGGTGTGTGAGTGTGGCAATGTGCCCGTGGCCAGAAGATTTTTGATGCAGGGTTTGCCCCCTTCGGTAGCAGTGGCATTTT
The DNA here is from genome assembly GCF_014698595.1 of Synechocystis sp. FACHB-908. Taxonomy (NCBI): domain Bacteria; kingdom Bacillati; phylum Cyanobacteriota; class Cyanophyceae; order Synechococcales; family Merismopediaceae; genus Synechocystis; species Synechocystis sp. FACHB-908. The sequence goes on from NZ_JACJTH010000021.1 coordinate 42,061, forward strand.
TGTTGGCTGCTCCCACCATTAATCCGATTGTGATTTGGTCCACCTGGGTGGCTTTTCGGGATCAACCGGGCATGGTAGTGGCCCGGGTAGTCTGCTCCCTGATTATTACTGTGATTGTCAGTTGGGTGTTTAGTCGTCAGTTGGACGCAGTGCCTCTGCTTAAACCTGCTTTGGGTCGTAGATTGGCCTACCTCACTCGTCCGGAAGAATCCCCCACGGCGATCGCCTGTGAATCCCCCCTTTTGCAATCGGGCACCTTTCTCTTGGGAAGTGGTAACAGCGGTCAACTGCTGAAATTAGACGAGCAAGCGGTGGAAACCCTCCTACCCCCCATTGCCCCCAGCCGTTGGGAAATGTTCACCGACAATATTGTGCAGGAATTACGGGAATTGGGCGGCATGCTAATTTTAGGCAGTTTAATCGCCGCCGTCATCCAAGTTTTCATTCCCAGGGAATGGATTTTACTGTTGGGACAAGGCACCATTAGCTCCATTTTGGCCATGATGTTGCTATCGGTGGTGGTATCGGTCTGTTCCACAGTGGACTCATTTTTTGCCCTCTCCTTTGTTTCCACCTTCACTAGTAGCTCCCTGTTAGCATTTTTAGTCTTTGGCCCCATGATTGATGTCAAAAGCATCGGGCTATTGCTTTCCGTTTTCCAACGGCGCATTGTTATCTATCTGCTCCTCCTGACAGGCCAGTTAACCTTTCTGCTCAGTTTGGCCCATAGTTATCTGTTTTAGATCTGATTTGAATCTGGAATGATTTGCCCCCCAACGTCTTTGGTTGTCGATAACTTTCCCTTTTCGTGATGGAAAGGAGCCCTCCGGCAAACGTGATATAGTAAGAGATTGCAACGAAATTTATCGCCCAATACTTTACAGCCTAGGTTTTTTCCACAGAGACTATGTCCTTAACCCAAATCCGTAAACAAGAATTGATGACCGAGTATCAAGCCCACGAGACTGATACTGGGTCCGCTGATCTGCAAGTGGCCTTCTTGACAGAAAGAATTACCCAGCTCACAGGGCACCTCAAAGCTAACCCCAAAGACCACGCTTCCCGTCGGGGCCTGCTCAAAATGATTGGTCGTCGTAAGCGTCTATTAAGCTTCATCAATGCCCGGGAACCAGAACGTTACCAAGCCCTGATCAAACGCCTCGGTATCCGTCGTTAAGTTTTTGCATTTTTCCCATGGCTGACCCCACCAATCGAGACCGTCTTCCTTTTGAGCGGAAATCAAAAAAGAAAAAGGTTGAAAAAAAGCCCCCTGCAGTGGTGGCTCCGAGCACTAAAACCAGCGGAGCCAAAGATAAAAAGGGCCGCCGTTCAGCAGACAGTGGCATTCCCGCCGTGGTGAGCCAAAGGATGGTTAAACGCATGGCCCTGTTCTCCGGCATTCCCACTGGGCTGGGCATGTTATCCTTTGTGCTTTTTTATCTTGTTGTGAGCCGGGACTGGTTTGAGATTCCCACCTATGTGGTGTTTTCGGTGAGTCTGCTCTTTTTTGGTCTAGGGGTGGTGGGCTTAAGCTATGGCATTTTTTCCACCTCCTGGGAAGATGAGCCTGGCAGTGTCTGGGGCTGGCCGGAATTTCGCCTCAACCTCAGTCGTACCATCGCTGTCTGGCGCAACGCCCAACAAACGGCCCAGGACAATGGCGATCGTTGAACAAAACTCAGAATTTGTAAATTTTCGTTAACAAAGTTAACAATTGGTCAATAATAATTGCCCAGTCCTGTTGGTCAAAATAATTTCGTTAAAATTAGCATTAGCATCGGCTTTTCGAGTCCGCATTTACTGTCAGACCTTTAGCTAAGCTTTTAACCCTCCCTGTCCCAACCTATCGAATAGAGGAAGTTTGTCATGATCGTCGTCATGAAAGTCGGCACCCCAGAAATAGAAATTGAGCGCATTGGTAAGGAGTTTGCCGAACGGGGCCTCACCCCCGAAAAGATTGTTGGTAAGCACAAAGTTGTGATGGGGTTGGTGGGGGAAACAGCCGGACTTGATCCTTTGCAAATCCAAGAGGTTAGCCCCTGGATTGAAGATGTATTACGGGTGGAACAACCTTTTAAACGGGCTAGTTTGACTTTCCGCCATGGGGAATACAGTGAAGTAATCGTTTCTACCCCCGCTGGCCCCGTGGCGATCGGCAAAAACCATCCGGTGGCTGTGGTAGCAGGCCCCTGTTCGGTGGAAAATGAAACCATGATTGTGGAAACGGCCCGTCGAGTTAAGGCGGCCGGGGCCCAGTTTTTACGGGGCGGCGCCTTCAAACCCCGTACCTCTCCCTACGCTTTCCAAGGTCATGGGGAAAGTGCTCTAGGTCTGTTGGCAGCAGCTAAGGAAGCCACTGGTTTGGGCATTATCACCGAAGTGATGGATGCGGCGGATTTAGAAATCATTGCGGAAGTGGCGGATGTAATCCAAGTGGGTGCCCGCAATATGCAGAATTTCTCCATGCTGAAAAAGGTAGGGGCCCAGGATAAGCCAGTGCTGTTAAAGCGGGGCATGGCGGCCACCATTGATGAATGGTTAATGGCGGCAGAATACATTCTCGCGGCGGGTAATCCCAACGTGATTCTTTGTGAGCGGGGCATTCGCACCTTTGACGGCCATTACACCCGCAATTGCCTTGATTTGTCGGTGTTGCCTGTCCTGCGCTCCCTTACGCACCTGCCCATTATGATCGACCCCAGCCACGGCACCGGTAAATCCGAGTATGTGCCCTCCATGGCCATGGCGGCGATCGCCGCGGGGACAGACTCCTTGATGATTGAAGTGCATCCCAACCCGGCTAAAGCTATGTCCGATGGGCCCCAATCTTTGACCCCCGACCGCTTCGACGAAACCATGAAGCAATTGGCGGTTATTGGGCAAACTGTAGGACGTTGGCCTAAAGTAGCGGCCCTGGCCTAGGAATTCGCGCTGTAAAACTAAAACAGATTAAACCAGGCCCGACGGAAAAACCAGCGGGCCTTTTTTTGTTGGATGGTGCGGACTATTGGGGTTGATCTTCCAGAAAAGCCTTCACATCTCCCAGGGGAGTAAGTACTAAGCGAATGGTTTCCATCCTGTCATCGGCGAGGGGAGAGACCAACGGTTCCCCAGGGGCAGGTTGGGGCAGGCGGGCCATGTAAATGCTAGCGGCTCGGCCTAGGGGCATGGTTCTCTTCACCGTCCCACTGGGATCAATTTGTAGGCGATATTCCAACGTTTGGGTTTGATCTTCCGGCGGTTGCCACTGCTCTTGATAGAACTTACGCACTTCCGCCACCTGGGGAATGGTGTCCAGTAAATTGGTGGAACGGGGTGGCACAGCACGGGGTCGAGGCGGCCTAAAACTAACGGGATTAGAAGCAGGGGGCAGAGGCGGTAAATCGGGGGTAGTGGACAATATCTCGCCACCATAGGGTAGGGGTTGACCGTCGGGGCGGGGCAAAATAGCCAAGGCACCGGGGTAAGACGGTTCTGGCGGCGGTGTCAGGGGTTGTAGATTAGTGGGATCAGGAATGGCAATATAGGTTTCCCCTGGGGCTCCTGGAGCTTGTAAATCAGGGGGACGCACCCTTTCTGGGGGCACCACTAGGGGAATATTAGGATTACGGGGAGGGGGAGCAGCAGCTAGCACGGCACTGGGGGAAGGCAGAGGATCCCGTAAAGCTAGGATTGGGGCCAATTGAGGGGAGGGGGTATCGCCCCTCGGTGGTGGTGGCACCATAGAGCTAACTTCCTCAAACTGAAATTGGTTGGGCATTGGCAGTTGAAAATTATTCTGCACCGCCACTTCGGGTTGGGGTTGGCGCATCCACAGGGCCGCTATGGCGATCGCCGCCACACTACCGGCTGCTACCATTCCGGCTAAGACCAATGCTTTAGGCGACTGTTCTCTGGCCATGAGCACTGACATCCGGCTCGGCTCTAAATCCTGGAGACGGAAACCTTCCAAGGCCAGCATCAGATCGTACAACTGGGAAGTATTGAGGGTAATGGGAGCCCCCATCCCCAAAAGTTCATGGCTCCATAATCCCTGGGGTCGTAGGCAAAAAGAAGGTTCACCGTCCGCATTAAATACTGGTTCCGGATAGGTGCTTGGTTCCAAGGAAGCACAGGGGTTAAGCCGTTGCTGGAGATAGGTTTCCACCGCTAAAGCGAGGGCTTCCAACTCCTCCGGTGTGCCAGACAAAGTTAATTGTTCTACTTCCGGCAAACGGGGATCGTCAAAATGGAGCGCAAAACGATAATCCGCCGGCAAAGTTTGGGGAGGTCTTTGCCATACCCGTCGAGTTTGCCACAACTCTAAAGTACAGGTGGGAGGGGTATAACGCCTCAGTTGTACATCCTTCACCAGCTTCATTGGAAAATACTCCCGGTCAACGGACTCACTTCTATTCAGGGTACCTTGAAAATTATGGGATTAGAGGGCTTGAGCACCGCTCCAGTAATTGACTGTTTTTTTCTAGGCATTGGCATAATAGCCCCGGGGAGTAATCAAATAATCTTGATAATTGTAGGTGTTACTGTTGCCGATGAGCACCACCGTCAGCATATCAATGGGAAAGTTCAGCATTGCCGCCAACGTGGTACGCACAATGGTTTCATCTTGGCGATAAACGGAACGCACCAGGGCCACCGGAGTGGTTGGCGATCGCCATTGTAGGAAAATAGCTTGGGCCTGTTCAATCAACTCGGTGCGCTTTTGGGATTTGGGGTTATACAGAGCGGTGACAAAATCCGCCTGGGCCGCCGCCGTTAACCGTTGCAGAATTTTTTCTTTGGGGGTAAGCAAATCGCTGAGGCTAATGGCGCAAAAGTCGTGCATCAGGGGAGCACCCACCCGGGCCGCCGCTGCTTGGAAGGCACTAATGCCGGGAAAAACTTCCACTGCGGGGGTTTGCCCATCCCAATTTAATTTCTCCAGTTCTTCCAACACTAGCCCAGCCATGCCGTAAATGCCACAATCCCCGGAGGATAGCACCGCCACCGTTAAACCCCATTGGGCCAACTCAATGGCTCGCTGACACCGTTGCCGCTCCTGGGTGAGGGGGAACGTTTCACAAATTTGGCCGGGTCGTCGTAGAGGATCAATCAAATCTAAATAAAGTCCGTAGCCAATGAGCACGTCTGCTTCTCTAATAGCCGTTCGGGCCGCTGGGGAAATTTGGCTTAATTCTCCGGGCCCGGTGCCCACTAACCATAACTGTCCCGGTTTGCCGATGTATTCCCTTTCTCCCTTGGCGATCGCCACTGTTACTGCTTGGTTGTGTTGTTTAACAATTACTTTTTCCGCTATCAATTTTCCCCCTTGGCTATACATTTGAGCCGCCGTTAATGCCGCCGCTTCCGCCACACTGGGGGTACCCACTTCTTGAAGAACCACCTCGGAGGGATTGGGGACAGCCTGGGCCGCTAACTGTTCTGGGGGAAAAGTGAAAAAGGGCAAATCGTATTTTTGGGCGAATTGTTGCATTCCCACTTCGTCGGCTTTTAAATGGACACTGGCCAGGCCCGCGATCGCCAAAGGGCTTAAATTTTCCCGTTCTAAAACTTCTAACAAAGCCCGTTCTAACAAAGCTAAATCCGTACCCCGCACACAGCCAACGCCAATCCATAACAGTCGGGGATGCCATGGGGCCATGGGTTTATTCAGTTTTTCCAAATTACTTTCTTGAACGGTGATTAATAAGGTTGCCGTCGTCTCCTTAGTTCCAGAAAAAGTAAAACCATGGCCTGGGGGTAAATGATTTTGCCAAAGAGTTAACCCCGCCGTTTGTGTTACTCCTACTAATTTTTGAGCGGCCAAAGCAGAACTTACCGCTGTCCAATCTCCTTTTCCTTTGCGCCAACCAAAGGGGATGCCTAAACAATCCACTGCTATCTGCCCCAAGCCATTGGCCCCGCCAGTGAGAATTGCTTTTGCCTGCAACTGTTCCGCCACTATCTGCGCCAGGCGATCGCCTCCCCCTTGGTGGCCGCTGAGTAAACTAATCACCGATTGACCCATGGCATCCACCACCAGCACAGCGGGATCACTTTGTTTACTTTGCAATAAAGGAGCAATTAAGCGGACTACGGCCCCCGTGGCTAAACCAAAAATAAAGGCTTGATGGTTATTCCAGCGTTCTGCCACAGCCGTTGCCAAAGAATCGCCATAGGTTTCCACTAGGGAATTTTTGCCAAGCTCTAATTCCTCTGCCAAAGATTTTGATAAAAGCAATTTTCCCGTCAACGTTTCCACCACGGGCAGAAGCAATTTAACGGCTTGGGGAGTGACGGCGATCGCCGTAAGGGGATGAAAAGTTTTCAACAATTTTTGCCGTCTATCATTGTCAACCCCTAGCATAGCGGCAAATTCTCGTTGGAGATCGCCATCCTGGTCGGGCTAAACCCGTTAAGCTAGAGAGCGTATTTGTTTAGACATCAGCCATGGCCAGAGATTTACGGGGATTCATCCAGTTGTTGGAAACACGGGGGCAGTTGCGCCGCATTACCGCTGAGGTGGATCCCGATTTGGAAGTGGCGGAAATCTCTAACCGGATGCTACAGGCCGGTGGCCCAGGGCTGTTATTTGAGAATGTCAAAGGCTCCCCTTTCCCGGTGGCGGTGAATTTGATGGGCACAGTGGAGCGCATCTGTTGGGCCATGAATATGGACCATCCTCTGGAGTTGGAGGATTTGGGCAAAAAGCTAGCCCTGTTGCAACAGCCTAAGCCGCCCAAGAAAATTTCCCAGGCCATTGATTTTGGCAAAGTGTTGTTTGATGTGCTCAAGGCCAAACCAGGGCGTAACTTCTTTCCCCCCTGCCAAGAAGTAGTCATCGATGGTGAAAATCTCGATTTAAACCAAATCCCCTTGATCCGGCCCTATCCCGGTGATGCGGGCAAAATTATTACCCTTGGTTTAGTGATCACCAAGGACTGTGAAACGGGCACCCCCAATGTGGGGGTTTATCGTCTGCAACTGCAATCCAAAACCACCATGACGGTCCATTGGCTGTCGGTGCGGGGAGGGGCCAGGCATTTACGCAAAGCGGCGGAACAGGGCAAAAAATTAGAAGTGGCGATCGCCTTGGGGGTAGATCCATTAATTATTATGGCGGCGGCCACACCGATCCCGGTGGATTTGTCAGAATGGTTATTTGCGGGGTTATACGGTGGTTCTGGGGTGGCCCTAGCTAAATGTAAAACCGTCGATTTGGAAGTGCCGGCGGACTCAGAATTTGTGCTGGAAGGTACCATTACCCCCGGCGAAATGTTACCCGATGGCCCCTTTGGCGATCACATGGGCTACTACGGCGGCGTGGAGGATTCTCCCCTAGTGCGGTTCCAGTGTCTGACCCACCGCAAAAATCCCGTTTATTTAACTACTTTCAGCGGTCGTCCCCCCAAAGAAGAAGCCATGATGGCGATCGCCTTGAACCGGATTTATACGCCAATTTTGCGGCAACAGGTTTCGGAAATCACCGACTTCTTTTTGCCCATGGAAGCGTTGAGTTACAAAGCTGCCATTATTTCCATTGACAAAGCTTATCCGGGGCAAGCTAAGCGGGCGGCCCTGGCTTTTTGGAGTGCTCTACCCCAATTTACCTACACCAAATTCGTCATTGTGGTGGATAAGAGTATTAACATCCGCGATCCCCGCCAGGTGGTCTGGGCCATCAGCTCCAAAGTTGACCCGGTGCGGGACGTGTTTATTTTGCCGGAAACCCCCTTTGACAGCCTCGATTTTGCCAGTGAAAAAATTGGTTTGGGCGGCCGCATGGGTATTGATGCCACCACCAAAATTCCCCCGGAAACGGATCATGAATGGGGAGAAGTATTGGAGTCCGATCCAGCCATGGCGGAGCAGGTCAGCCAACGCTGGGCCGAGTACGGTTTGGGGGATATTAATTTAACCGAAGTTAATCCCAACTTGTTTGGCTATGACGTGTAAACAAGTCCTGACGGAATAGTAGATTTTTTGCCAATGGCTTTCTTTAAAAGTTTATTTTTAACCAGCATTTTTTGCTTCGTCTTAACAGCAATTCCTTCCCAAGCAAAGGAAATTTGTAAAGTTACTGATCCTACCGGTACGCCTCTCAATGTTAGAGAAAGTCCCAATGGTCAAGTTATTAATGCTTTAAGAAATAATCGAGAAGTGGAAATCCTAGAAATTGATTTTGACCAACAAGGCCGCCCTTGGGCCAAAGTTGCTGGTTATTATCAGGATCGTTATCGGGTTTGGGGTTGGGTAATTCGAGAATTTATTAGCTGTTACGAACGCTAACCAATTCGATTACAAAGTTTCTAATAAAATAGTTTTGTTTATGCAATTTGCTGATCGTCTCAACGCCTTTGGTGGTAATGTTTTTGCTGATATGGACTTGGCTAAGGCCCAAGCCCGGGCCCAGGGTCAAACCATTATTGATCTTTCCCTTGGCTCCTCTGATTTACCTACTCCTGCCCCCATTCTGGCCACGATCGCCAAAGCTTTAGAAGATCCCAGCACCCATGGTTATTTATTGCACCAGGGAACCCTACCATTGCGGCAGGCGATCGCCGTTTGGTACGAAAAGCGTTTTGGCCTAGCGGTGGATGCGGAAACGGAAGTGCTGCCCCTGATTGGTTCCCAGGAAGGCACAGCCCATTTACCGTTGGCGGTGTTGAATCCCGGCGATGTGGCTCTGTTGATGGACCCTGGTTATCCCTCCCACATGGGGGGCGTGTACCTGGCGGGGGGAGAAATTTATCCCATGGCGTTGCGCTCGGAAAACCAATTTTTGCCAGTGTTTACGGCCATTCCCAACTCAGTTTTAGCCAAGGCCAAAATGACGGTGCTCAGCTATCCCCACAATCCCACCACGGCGATCGCCAGCTTAGAATTTTTTCAAACGGCGGTGCAGTTTTGTCGTGACCATGATTTAGTATTAGTACATGATTTTCCCTACATGGATTTGGTTTTTGATGGTATAGCAATGCCACCGTCAGTTTTGCAAGCAGACCGACAAAAATCCTGTGCCATTGAATTTTTTACCTTTTCCAAATCCTATAATATGGGGGGCTTCCGTATTGGTTTTGCCATTGGTAATATCCAGTTAATTTCTGCCCTGAAAAAAATCAAAGCGGTGGTGGATTTTAATCAATACGCAGGCATTCTCCAAGGGGCAATCGCCGCCCTGGAAAGTCCACCGGAAACTGTGCAACAAACCGTGCAAATTTTTGCCCAACGCCGGGCAACATTGATTGATGCTTTAGCGAAGATTGGCTGGGCTGTGCCTCTGCCCACTGCCACCATGTATGTTTGGGCACCATTACCTGAAAGTTGGCTTGGCAATTCCTTGGAATTTTGTCAAAAACTGGTGGCTAAAACCGGTGTTGCCCTTTCTCCAGGGTCTGGCTTTGGTGCAGGGGGGGAAGGTTATGTACGTTTTGCCTTAGTACAGGAGCCGGATATTTTGGCTACGGCGGCCAAAAAAATCGGTCAATTTCTTGACCAAAACTAGACTAAAAGGCAAAGGAATAAAACTATGGAAATTTTGGATCATTATCTGGGCAATTTAGTCAGCATTACCAGGTTTGTGCTGGAAAGTGTTTCCGTGCTGTGTATTATTCTCGGGCTAGTGAAAACTTTGCAAATGGTCTGGGCTGGCGATCGCCGTACTATGAATACGCCCAAATTTTTCAACAGTATTCGCTTGCAATTCGGTTTGTGGTTGGCTCTAGCCCTGGAATTCCAATTGGGGGCAGATATCCTTTCCACCACCATCGCCCCTACCCTAGAAAGCTTGAGCAAACTAGGGCTAATCGCTGTAATCAGGACTTTTTTAAACTATTTTCTTGGTAAAGAACTGGAATCGGAAATCAGAATGGAAATTGAACAGGAAAGACAGGAACATGGCCGTTAACCATTGAGCCATGGCGATCGCCTTTTCCTCGCCCAACTCCAGTCAAGGCCATCAATCGTCGCCGCCGCCAATACCAATGCCCGTGTTGTAAATTTCCGCATTTTGGATGTTCATACCCTCAACGGTGGCACCGGTCACATCCACGTCGTAGAGTTTAGCAAAGGCAAAGTTAGCCGAAGTCAAATTAGCTCGGTTGAGGGTGGCATTGGTGACCATGGCTCCTCGCAGATCGGCATTTTGCAGATTGGCACCGGTCAAATCAGCCCCTTCCAAGTTAGCTTCGTTGAGGTTTGTACCGGATAAATTGGCATTACGCAAATCTGCCCCAATCAGATGGGCTCCGGACAAGTCAGCCCCGGATAAATCACAGTTCATGCAGGCATTGGTTTCCAGCAGTTGTTGAACTTGATTTGCGTTTTCGGCGATCGCCGTTCCTCCCCATAGGAGGGGGCTAGCAAAAATTAGGCCAAGGGCAATTAATGGACTTTTGATCGTTTTCATCATCTTTCTCCTCTCGCTCAGTTGATCTCACGATAAAGGGAGACTACCCAAGCTGTCTTCACCCAAACGGGCTAATTTCCTTGGGGGATGGGGATTTCCGCCCTTAATTTTGCCGAAATTATGCTTCTTTTAAGCCTTGCCAACCGTACTAACTTTCTTTAACTGATGGCCGTTTTCAGTTCCCGGCAAAAAGTTTCCAAAGCTTGCAATCCTTCCGTCGGGGTTCCTTCCGCTAAACGCTTAACCATGGCGCTTCCTACAATTACTGCATCTGCGCCCCAAGCTTTCACCTGCTCAGCCTGTTCCGGTTGGGAAATACCAAAACCAACTCCAATCGGTTTATCGGTGACCTGGCGCATCCCTGCTAACAAAGCTTCCACCCTCGATCCCACTTCCGTTCTCACCCCCGTCACCCCTGTCACGCTGACCAAGTAAACAAAGCCCTGGGACTTTTTGGCGATCGCCGTTTGTCTTTCTGGGGAACTGGTGGGGGCCACCAACAAAATTAACTCCAACCCCCTTTCCGCTGTCGCTTCCAACAGGCGATCAGATTCCTCCAGGGGTAAATCCGGCACCACCAAACCCTTCACTCCAGCGGCCTTGATTTTGTCGAGGAAAACCTCCACACCCTGATAAAAAATAGGATTGTAATAGGTAAATAAAATTATCGGGGCGGCAATATCTTGGTGAACTTCTCGGACAATGGCGAGCACATCATCCAACTTGACCCCTTTTTGTAAAGCCCTAGTGGCCGCCGCTTGAATCACCGGGCCATCGGCCAAAGGATCGGAATAGGGCACTCCCAACTCAATTAAATCCGCCCCTGCCCGGTCTAGAATTCGCAACGCTTCGGCTGTGGTGGCTAAATCCGGGTCCCCCGCTGTGAGGAAAGGAATCAAAGCACATTCCCCCCGTTGACGAAGGGCATTAAAACAAGCGGCAACAGCGTTCATGGGCAGGCTAGGCTAGGACAAAAAGGAAGGTGGGATTGGGATCATCTCCCTGGAACGGACAGAGCAACCAACAATAAGCCTTGCTCTGAGCCTCACATATTTTGCCATAGTCCCATGGCCAATCCCCAAAGGATTTGCTCAACCTAATTCACCAGACGCACCGGCATGACTAGATAGGTCATTTTCAGGCCTCCCAGGGGAGTAAAAATTACCGGCTGATTGCCCTCATTAAGTTGCATTTGAATATCATTGCTAGGTAAAGCTTTCAGGCCATCCATCAAATATTTGATGTTGAACGCAATTTGCCCCCCTTCGCCAATGATTTCCGCCCCCATGGATTCTTCCCCATGTCCCAAATCCTGGGCTTCCACTGCCAACTGCAGTTGATTACCGGGGCTTTGTAAGGTGAAGGTGACCAAGTTATTTTTTTGGTCGGCCAGCACAGAAACCCTTTCCAAGGAAGTGATTAACCGTTTGCGCTCCATGGTGACGGTGCGACTAAACTGCCGGGGAATAAGCTGGTCATAGGCGGGATAGGCCCCCTCTAACTTACGGCTCGTTAACCGTTGATCCCCCAACTCAAAAATTACCTGGGTATCATTCACCACCAGGGAAACTAAATCACTGTTACCTTGGCTGGCCACCATTCTTTCTAATTCCCGCAAAGCCCGGGCCGGAATAGTGACAGCAAAATCTGCCAGGTCACTGCCCGTAATCACCGCTTCCCCTTCATCGTTTTCAATCTGGGTGGGGGCCTCCACCACTGCCAGTCGGTGACCATCAGTGGCCGCAAATTCCAAACTGTCGCCACTGCCTTTGATATGTACTCCTGTCAGTACTTGCTTAGTCTCGTCCGTACTGGCGGCGAACAGGGCCCCCCGTAACCCTTCATTGAGGGTTGCCACTGGTAACAGTAATGGTTTGACTCCTTCAACGGTGGGCAGAGCGGGAAAATCATCCGCATCCAGGCCCCGAATTTGGAACCGCCCTGATTCTGAGGTGATGGTGGTTAAATGGCTATCCCCAGCATCGCCATCGGGATCGATCGCCAGGGTAATATCTCCGTCCGGCAAGCGGGAAACAATGTCATTGAGCAATTTAGCAGGCAGGGTGATGCGGCCACTCTGTTGCACGTCGGCGGTGAAACTACTCTGGATACCAAGGCTGAGGTCAAAGGCCGTTAGGCGTAAATAATTTTTGTCTGCATCGGCTTCCAGGAGCACATTGCCCAACACGGGATGGGTAGGTCGGGAGGAAACAGCCCGACTGACCAGGGATAAACCACTGCTTAAATCACTTTGACGACAGATGAGTTTCATATACGCACGGGAAAAGGGGGGAAAGAAACCCTACCATTTTAGGGAGGTTAGGAAAAGACTTGACCAATGGTAAAAATTGAGGGCAACGCTGGCCCCTACCTAGGATTTTTGGGCCACAGCCTGGGGAGCATCACCTTTGCCGGCCAAACCTCGGAAATAAAGACTGCCAATGACACTTAAAAAAATGCCGTAGGCGATCGCCTGGAATAGGTAAAGGTGATCCCGGTAGCCCGCCAGGGTTTTGAGCACAATGCCGGGAAATTGATTATCTGGTAACCAGGGAGCTAAATTCCACAACAGGGGCCCCAGCAAGCAAGAATCACCGGGGACAAAACAGAGATAACCCAGGCCCAGATTGGCCAAGCCCATCATACTGACCGCCAGATCGAGATTTTTCAGCACCCCAATCACCAATCCTCCGACAATAATCAGCAACAGGGTGCCCATCACCTGGAAGAAAAGTTTCAAGTTCAGTTTGACCCCTAGGCGGAAAATTAAGAAGGCCATCACTACCGCTGTACCAATGCCCGCCAACGCCGCCCCGATCGCCGCTGGATTGGCCATATTTTGTTGGGCTGCTAGGAATAGGACCATTTCAAAACCTTCCCGCACCACAGCAATGAAAACCACAATGGCAATGGCTTTACCCCCTCCTTCTTTTTCCACCGCCTGGTTAATTTGCCCCTGGATTTCCCCCCGCAGGGAACGGGCTTGTTTGGTCATCCAGAGCAACATCCAACTCAGCATCCCCACGGCGATCGCCCCCAAGAGAGCGGCCAAAAGGGCTTTTAAAATAGGGGTGTAGGGCCCCGGCAATCGTTCAACTCCCTGCAATACCCCTGCCAGCAGGCAACCCACTAAAACGCTGGCCACCACCCCGGCACTAATGCCCCGATAAACCCAGCCTTTGAGTTGCATTTGCTGGGCCCGGGCAAGACAAGCCAACACAATGCCCACCACGAGGGATGCTTCCAATGCTTCCCGCAGGGTGACAATGAAAATGGGTAAACCGGAGGCAAAATCCATCTTGATTAAGAGGCTAGGAGAACTGAGATACAGATAGTTGAAATTTTGCTGAATTGGTTGGCAGGACCCTAATTTTTCTCCCAATATGAGTGTTCCGGAGCACTTCGGTCCAGTTGATCCCAATTGACCAAAGCGCCACCAAACTTGGGAGATCGGGCGGTTTAGCCGACGGAACTTTAGGGAAATTATGGCAAGGAATTATTTGCCCAGGTAAGCGGTGAGGGCTTGCTGCACAATCTGATTCATGGGGCAATTATCCCGCTCAGACCGGGCCTTAAGCTGGGCATACATTTCATCGGACAGGCTGACCCGCCGTTGGTTTTTGCGGTTTTTACCGCCCTTGGCCGGTGCTGTGTAACCATGGCTAAATTCCCGTAGGGCAGTGAAGCCCACTCGATGGCAAAAGTCTCCAAAACTTTCCTTACCTTTACGGCTCTGCTTGAAGTACACAAATAAAGGTTCAAAAAGGCTTTCTAGCTGTTCCAGGGGCATTTTTTCCGTATAGGCTGCCGCTAAACGTTCCTGGTTCGGACTTCCCCCCAGCCACACTTGGTAACTGTTGGGGGCACTACCAACAAAACCAATTTCCGCCATGTAGGGCCGGGCACAACCGTTGGGGCAACCGGTCATGCGGGTGACGATACTTTCATTGGGTAAATCCAGACTGTTCAACAAATCCCGCAGACGGGCGTTAACACTGGGCATAATTCTTTCCGACTCGGTGACTGCTAGGCCACAGGTGGGCAGGGCGGGGCAAGCCATGGAGTAACGGACTAGGGTGTCGATCGCCTCTGGGTCGGTGACTACGCCGTGCTGTTGGAAAATTTGCTCGATCGCCGCTTTATCCTGGGCATTGATGTCGTAGAGCAGGATATTGTGGTTGGCGGTGAGGCGCAGGGGCAATTGGAATTGGTCCACTACCTTGCGCAGGGCGGTTTTAAGCTGAAAATCCCCCTCGTCTTTGATGCGGCCATTTTCCACCGACAAACCGAAAAAGAGCTTGCCATCCCCCTGTTCGTGCCAACCGAGGTAATCTTGGTAACGCCAGGCTGGCAGAGGTTTGAAAGATTGGAACGGTTTACCCATGTAGGTTTCCACTTGTTTGCGGAATTTTTCCACCCCCCAGTCCGCCAACAAATATTTCATCCGGGCATGGCGACGGTTATGGCGATCGCCGTAATCCCGTTGGGTGGCCACAATGGCTTTGACTAGATCATAGACATCGTCTTTGCTCACATAACCAATGGGGTCAGCGGCCCGGGCAAAGGTTTCCTCTTTATTGTGGGTACGTCCCAAACCACCGCCAGCCAATACATTAAAACCCCGTAGCTCCCCATGGCGATCGGTGATTACCACCAAACTAATATCGTGGGTGTAAACGTCAATGGAATTGTCCCCCGGCACGGTGACGCTAATTTTGAATTTCCGGGGCATGAACTGTTGGCCGTAAATCGGTTCCTTGGGGTCATTCAGGTTAGTGCCATTGAGATCCTTTTGCCGGGCCGCTTTAACTTCCGGGGCTTCCTCCCCACTAATGACCTTTTCCCCATCGAGCCAAATTTCGTAATAGGCACCGCTCTGGGGGCTGAGTAGATCCGCCACCTTATTGGCATAGTCCCAGGCATAACCATATTCCGGTTTATCTCGGAAGGGTGCCGCCGGAGCCATCACGTTACGGTTAATGTCGCCACAGGCTCCCAACGTGGACCCCAAATTATTCACCACCGTGGCGATCGCCATTTTCAGGTCTTTTTTGACAATGCCGTGGATTTGCAAACCTTGTCTGGTGGTCACCCGGAGAGTTTGGTTACCGTGGGTTTTGGACAGATCATCTAGGGCGGTGTAGAGTTGGGCCGGAATCAATCCCCCCGGATTGCGGGTGCGGAGCATAAACTGATAATCCTTTTCTTGCCCCTTAACCCGATTGTCCCGATTGTCCTGTTGGTAGGAACCGTGGAATTTCAGAATTTGGACGGCATCGTCCGTAAAATAGTTAGCATCATTCAACAGTTCGGTGGCCAGGGGTTCCCGTAAATAATTGCTTCTTTCCTTGATGCCTTCTACCTTGGACGGTTTACGGGGGGCAGCGGTGGGGGTGGTTACCATTAACTCTCTCTATGTAATCGACGGGAAAATCGTCCGTGGTTAATCCACAGAAAACCCTATTTTAACTTTAATAGTGGGCGAGAGATACCATTCCCCCGGTCAAGCGGCGATCGCCAAATCTGTTTATACTTTGGCCCTTGTCAGCGGTAAAACAGGGTTAATTTCCTTCCCTTAGCCTAACATTGACCATAATCAGCTCCATGGGTCCTTCCTAGCTTTGGTGCTACCATTTATCGCCTCCTCCTCCTCCAATGTTAAAAATTCTGCAAAAATTACTCATCGGTGTTCTCACACTTTGCCCCAGTATGGCCCTGGCCGGGGTGCCCAACGGCACTTGGTTATCCCAACCCCAAATCCGTTTCTATGCTTCCCAAAACGCCCTAGACCAAGTGATGAAGGATATTCAAAGTCAGGGCTACCGCCTTGTATTTTTGGATTTTCGGGGAGTAGCGGACGATGTGCAGGAACAAATTAGTCAACAAGCCCGCAACCATAACTTAATTCCCATTGCCTGGGTCCAATCTCCCCAATACCGCCGCCTCACCATTGAACAAATTATTAATGAAGCCCGCCACACGGACGGTTTACAGGTGGATGACCATTTTTTTGCCAACTACTCCTCCAGGGATTTTGAGTATTTAGCTAACCAGTATCGTAAGTTTATTTTTTGCTCCATTCAGCCATTCCAAAAGAACCTGGTGCCCCGCTACGGCTGTAACCAAATTGATGTGCAATGTTATACTTCCCCCACATTTAAGCAATGCCTTAACTTAGCGAACCAACTCAATGCAGTGGTGAGTCTCTACGAAAAAGACACATTTAAATATCGAGAACAAATTGGCGGCAAAAATTTTAACGTTTTCCTTTGGCCTTATACTAATCAGCGCATTTATGACACGGGAAATTTTCGCTAGCCTAACCCTTGCCATACTAATTTGGATCTGAAGGTGGGTATTGTGGAAAAATTCCTATGGAAACCGTAGATGACTGTAATTGTTAGAGGTTGATAAAATAACAACAAAGAGTGTGTCATCGTACAACAATCGGGATGACAGGATTCGAACCTGCGGCCCCTTCGTCCCGAACGAAGTGCGCTACCAAGCTGCGCTACATCCCGCAATGAAGCTTTACGATCCTAACATAGGACATCTCCTTTCAGAGTTAACTGTTTAGCCATCGGCCCAATTTTGTTTTTCCTCGGTGGGCTCTTCCCCTTCATTTTGGGTCTCTTCTTCCTCTGCAATGTCTGTATTGACCGTAGTTTCGTTGACATCAGTCCTTGGCTCTGGAACCTCTTCTAGGTCACTGGCGATCGCCTCGGTAATTTCTCCAATTTCTTCTGTCTCTGTTTCCCTTTCATAAACTTCATCAACGCCGCTGGAATCTGGCCCTTGCTCAATGTTGGTTTCAGGGTCGACAAGTTCTGGCATGGTTACCTCAATTACCGCCGCCGTTGTTCCAGACATTGGAGCAATAACTTCATCTACTACTATTTCCTCCTGGGCTATTTGCTCCTCCTCGATTAAAGGAGCTGCAGGCGCTTCCTCTGCAGTTATATTTTCTGAATCGGGCACTTCGATTAAGGTGATTTGCTGTTCAATTTGCACCGTTTCCACCACAGCAATTACCTTGGTCTGATCATTTTCTGGGTTATCCTCGCTGACTTCATCGGAAATTTCCCCACCAGGACTAGAATCTTCCGTCGATGGTAGATCCTCGCCCCAATCTTCCCCGTCATCCCAATCATCGGTTTGAGCGGTGGAACTCTCCGGCTCAATGGCTACTTTCTGCTCCACCGTTTCTGGCTGGGATGCTTTGGGCTGTACTGGGGGAACTGCCGCCTTTTTACGACCAAATAAGCGTTGAAACAGTTTCGATTTAGGTTTTTTGAGCAGAACCTCCTCCTCTTTCTCTGGAGCAGGATTAACTGGCTTTTCTTCCTTTTGGCCAACCATTTCAGCGACCTTTTCCACCGCTTCTTCAGCTTTTTCTACGACTTCTTCGGCCAGGGTTTCGGCGGCTTGATTCAATTCCACCACTACTTCTTCTGCTGTTTCTATTGCACTTTCTGCTTCTGTTGGAATACTCTCACTAACTTGTTCAACAGTGCTTGTAACCGTTTCTGTAACTGATGCTGGGGCGGAATCATCAACAGATTTCAGTTGCTCCCCTGTTTCTGGCAAATCTCGTTTAACGGCCCCGGTTACGGATTCAACTTCAGTGTTGTCTTGATCCTTTGTTGCAGCCTTTTTATCGTCAACGGCGACTGGAGTTTTAACTTTAGGTTTACGTTGCAAACCACCAGCGAACCAATCCAGCAGGGAGAAACTAGGAACTTCCACAATGGCATTGCTGGCGATCGCCGCCCGGAGTCGCAGAGTTTGCCAAGCAAAGGCCAGCACCAACACCACCACGGCTGCTTGGCCAAGGAGAATGGCTCCAGTGAAACGTTGGGCACAGTTCCAGAGCACTAGGCCGTAGAAAAAGCCCACGCCACTCCAAAGGAAATCGTCCTTGCGATGCAATTTTGGGGCAAAAAATGCCGAAAAGAAAAAAGCTAGACTGGCTAAGGCCACTGCACCGGATAGCATCAACGCCAACATCGGAAGTTACTCCATCGAGAAGTTCACCTTTCCATTCTGCGTTATCTTGACCTTCCTGTTAAATTATCGTCCCCTGTTAACCCAGTGGTTTTACCCCCCAATGGCAAGGAGCAGGAACCATATCGAAGATTCTGCTCCTCTGTGGATTTGTCCATGGGAAGCTGTCTGGGATACCAACAAAAACTACAGCCGATCGCTCTAGAATTTATTCAAGTTGATGCCCGCTTCCTTGGCCATGGCGTTGATGCCTTTGGATTCCAAAGTTTTAATGGCAGTGGTGGAAAGACGCAGACGGACAAAGCGATTGCCTTCGGGCCACCAAACCCGTTTCCATTGCAAATTTGCCTGTTGTAATTTCTTGGTGCGACGGTGGGAGTGAGATACGGCAAAACCGTTATTAGCTTTTTTCCCGGTCAGTTGACAGCGACGGGCCATGGCAGATCTCCTTATGATCAGATAAAGTCCGATCTAACACTATATCAGAGGATTATGGGCGGGCGATCGCCATTCTCTGGCTAAATCGTTTAAAACTTAATGCCGCTGGGCTGATCAGGGGTGGCCACAATGCGATGGCAACCGGAATTGGGCTTAGCCCATTGATATTGATACTCCACTGGATTACCCCAGCAAATACCGAGAAAAAGCTCCTGTTGGGTGGAGTCTAACTCAGCCCATTCCCCCTGTTCCCACAATTCCGCCAAAGATTCCCGCCGTAGAGGTCGGTGCTGATGGGCAATAAGCCAATAATTTAACTGCTGGGTGTGCCGTTGCCAAAATGCCAATATTTCCTGTTTAACAGCCATTAATTTTTCCTTATCCCCTTCCACGGCAATTAATTGGTTGTGCAACTCGGGAAACTGAATGGATTCCCCCCGGAAATGGCATTGCCGCCACACCAGCCCCGAAACGTTATGTTGCCTTTGATATTCATGGATCTGCCCACGAAAATCTTGATAGGCAAACACCTTCCCCACTTGGTCGAGGTTGATAGCCTTAGCCATGATCGGATTGTCCAGGCGATCGCCAGGGGAGAGGAGCACTCGTTTACCCTGACAAGTTGCCCTTAGCTCCTGCTCCAAAATTTCTAGCAATTGCTGGGTTGTGTAGGTCATGGCCAAAGGGAGGACGTTAAAAAAACTTAATGGTACGACTCAACGAATCCGTTTAGGCTAATAAACTAGGCGTATTTTTATCTTCGTTAAAAGCCAATTTTTCATTCAACCCAAGATATACAGGTATTTTTAGCATGAGTGTCAACTTAGCTTCCCAGTTGCGGGAAGGGACGAAAAAATCCCACTCCATGGCGGAGAACGTCGGCTTTGTCAAATGCTTCCTCAAGGGCGTTGTCGAGAAAAATTCCTACCGTAAGCTGGTTGGCAATCTCTACTTTGTCTACAGTGCCATGGAAGAGGAAATGGCAAAATTTAAGGACCATCCCATCCTCAGCCACATTTACTTCCCCGAACTCAACCGCAAACAAAGCCTAGAGCAAGACCTGCAATTCTATTACGGCTCCAACTGGCGGCAAGAAGTGAAAATTTCTGCCGCTGGCCAAGCCTATGTGGACCGAGTCCGGCAAGTGGCCGCTACGGCCCCTGAATTGTTGGTGGCCCATTCCTACACCCGTTACCTGGGGGATCTTTCCGGCGGTCAAATTCTCAAGAAAATTGCCCAAAATGCCATGAATCTCCACGATGGTGGCACAGCTTTCTATGAATTTGCCGACATTGATGACGAAAAGGCTTTTAAAAATACCTACCGTCAAGCTATGAATGATCTGCCCATTGACCAAGCCACCGCCGAACGGATTGTGGATGAAGCCAATGACGCCTTTGCCATGAACATGAAAATGTTCAACGAACTTGAAGGCAACCTGATCAAGGCGATCGGCATTATGGTGTTCAACAGCCTCACCCGTCGCCGCAGTCAAGGCAGCACCGAAGTTGGCCTCGCCACCTCCGAAGGCTAGATTTACCTAGCGTGACAACTTATCCAGGAAAAACTGGTGATTTTAGGGAATCGAATCAACCTAGAGTTGCCAGTTTTTCTCCGTCTGTTTAGAGCTTATTTAAGCCGATCTCCTAGTCTCGCAATTATTGGGATGGATCAGACCCAAAATTCCCCAAGATTGATTGGCGGACTCTAGGATAATTTCAGATTTTTCATTCATCTTTTTTTAACAATCTCCACCATGACCGTCTCTCCCACAACCCAGCCCCAAACTAATCATTCCTTGCCCCCGGCGGACGCTAAACAGCGGGTCAGCCAATTTATGCAAACTCTTCAAGACGAAATTTGTCAGGGTCTAGAGGCCTTGGATGGCAAGGGCAAATTCCAGGAAGATAGTTGGCAACGGGAAGAAGGGGGCGGTGGCCGTTCCCGGGTGTTGGCGGACGGAGATTTTTTGGAACAGGGCGGAGTCAATTTTTCCGAAGTCTGGGGCAAATCCCTACCTCCTTCAATTTTGAAGCAACGCCCCGAAGCGGAAGGCCACGAATTTTATGCCACGGGCACTTCCATGGTGTTGCACCCAAAAAATCCCTACATTCCCACGGTGCATCTTAATTACCGCTACTTTGAAGCAGGCCCGGTGTGGTGGTTCGGAGGTGGAGCCGATTTAACTCCCTACTATCCCTTTGCTGAAGATGCGGCCCATTTCCATCACACGTTAAAAAATGCCTGTGACCAAACCCATGGGGAATTTTATCCGGTATTTAAACGCTGGTGCGACGAGTATTTTTACCTCAAACATCGCCAGGAAATGCGGGGTATTGGCGGCATCTTTTTTGATTACCAAGATGGCAATGCTCCCCTGTACCGTGGCCCTGACCCCAATGGCCCGGCGGCCCAGTACAGCAACCAATTAGCCCCCATTGAACCCCTGGGTTGGGAGGATTTATTTAGTTTTGCCCAACGCTGTGGTCGGGCCTTTTTACCTGCTTACAGTCCCATTGTGGAAAAACGTCGCAATACTGAATATGGCGATCGCCAACGGCAGTTCCAGTTATATCGCCGGGGTCGGTATGTGGAATTTAACTTGGTCTATGACCGGGGCACCATTTTCGGTTTGCAAACCAATGGCCGCACTGAGTCCATTTTGATGTCTTTACCTCCCTTAGTACGTTGGCAATATTGCTACAGTCCCGAAGCCGGTAGTCCCGAGGCGGAATTAACGGAAAAATTCTTAGTTCCCCAGGACTGGGTTAATAGTTAGTTCTCTCTATTCACTTCTGCCTTAGGCTGGGGATTAATCCTGCTCTTTGGTAGAGGGGCCATAATGGAAACTAGCCATATTGCGAGGAAGAAGAGCCATGTTGCTAGCCCTAGACCGCATCAGTGTGCTTCCCGGCCAGACCTTGGTTTTGCGGGATGTGGATTGGGACGAATTTGAAGCTTTGCTGGAAGAACTCGGTGAACATCGCAGTTCCCGCATTGCTTACTATGGTCAACAACTAGAAATTATGGCTCCCCTGCCTGAACACGAAATTGATAAAGAACTAGTGGGCGACTTAGTCAAAGCTTTGTTAGAGGAGCTAGACATTGAATTTTCCCCCTTGGGTTCAACAACTTTTAAAAATAAGTTTCTCGGTCTGGGTTTAGAGCCAGATAGCTGTTTTTATATTCAAAATGAAGCGAAAGTGCGGGGTTTAAAACGTTGGGATACCACCATTGATCCTCCACCGGATTTAGCTCTCGAAGTGGATCTAACTTCCCGTACCCATTTAGATATTTATGCCCAATTAGGGGTGCCGGAAGTGTGGCGTTTTAAACGCAGACAATTGGAAATTCACTGCCTAGAACAAGGGGAATACCGCCAAAGGGAAGTTAGCTCGATTTTTCCTGATTTTGATCTCAGGGAAATTATTCCCGCCTATCTACAACGCATTGACCAGGAAGGCCGCAACAAAACCATCAAGGCTTTTCGCATTTGGGTAAAATCCCACATTGATGCTAAGAATTAGAGGTTGGCGATCGCCGAAGGAAGATTAATGATTGAGCAAATATTTTTCGGACAATTTCAGTCCCCCGGGCCGGTGATGTTCCAGATAGGGGGTTTTGCCCTGCGTTGGTACGGATTTTTGATTGCCAGTGCTGTCATTATTGGTTTGAATCTCTGTCAATGGTTGGGGCAAAAACGGGGCATTAACCCGGATTTATTCAACGATTTAGTCATTTGGTTAGTGGTGGCGGCCATCCCTTCTGCTCGCCTATATTACGTCGCCTTTGAGTGGCCCCGCTATGCCCAGCATTGGTTAAATATTTTTGCCATTTGGCAAGGGGGCATTGCTATCCATGGGGCCTTGATTGGGGGAACGATCGCCATTCTTGTTTTCAGTCGCTACCATCAGTTATCTTTCTGGAATTTGCTGGATGTACTCACCCCGGCGGTTATTCTCGGCCAGGCGATCGGTCGGTGGGGCAACTTTTTTAACTCCGAAGCTTTTGGTGCCCCCACTAATTTGCCTTGGAAGCTCTATATTCCCTTTGCTAATCGTCCGCTAAATCTGACCAGCTATGCCTATTTCCATCCTACTTTTTTATACGAATCAGTCTGGAACCTAGGAATTTTTGCAATCTTGATAGCCCTATTTTTTTATGGACTAAGAAATCCAGAAAAAATCAAAACTGGGACCATAACCTGTGTTTATTTGATTGGTTATAGCCTCGGTCGAGTGTGGATTGAAGGTTTAAGATTAGATAGTTTGATGCTTGGTCCTCTGAGAATAGCTCAGGTTGTTAGCATCACCCTAGTTTTATTGGGAACAGCGGGAATTGTCTGGTTATATCTTCTGCAGAAAAATTTACCGGACTGGTCGGAGCGAAAATTGGTAAAAAATTAACTTAATTCGGCAAATTAACAGGCTTAATTAAATACTCTAATCTAGGAGAAATTTTATGAAAAAAGAAATTAATTATTGGGTAGAAAAGTTGGAGCTACTCCCCCATCCTGAAGGGGGATTTTATAAGGAAACCTATCGATCGCCAGTAGAGGCAAATTTTGCAGGATTTGACGGCAGTAGAAATGTAGTTACCGGAATTTATTTTTTGATGACCAAGGACAACTTTTCCGCTTTCCACAGGATTAAATCCGATGAAATGTGGCATTTCTATGCCGGTGATAGCTTGGAAATTTACTGGTTTTCTCCCCAGGGAGAGCTGGAGGTGATCAGCCTGGGCTTGGATTTGGAAAAAGGAGAAGTGCCCCAAGCGGTGGTTCTCAAGGATGGTTGGTTTGCTTCTCGGGTTAAAAACGGCGGAGATTATGCCCTAGTGGGTTGCACCGTTGCCCCTGGATTCGATTTTCAGGATTTTGAGTTGGCCAATCGGGAAGATTTGCTCAAGCTCTACCCCCGCTCCGCCGAGATTATTAACCAGTTAACTAGGCAATAGTTGGGGAGGCTGGACTTAATTGTTGTCGGGCTCGCTGGAAAAATCCTTGCAATACGGCCCGACGCTGATTTTGCTCAAAGGTCTGTTTGACCACTGCGGTCAATTTTTGCCAATCCCATTGGGGTTCACTGAGGTCGGGATCTTGACTTTCCAGGAAAGTGATTAAACTCAAACCAGCAATGCGAGTCAAGTAAGCGGCGCTTAATCCTTGGAGGGCACCACCGGCCAAGTAAGTGAGGGGCTGACTTTTTAGCAATGCTCCCAGAGCTTGGGTAGATAGTTCCACCATACCTAATTTGATCAGGATTGTTCCCATCTCTTTGGCGACTGTTTGGGCCTGGGCCAGGGAAATTTTTTGATGGTACAGTTCCCCCAAGTCCCAGACCAGTTGACCATTGATGGCGATCGCCGTCAGCAGATCTAAATTAGCCACGGGATTAAACAAGGCGGTGCCAGCGGCTAACCATTGGGCCTGTTCCACTAGGGGAATGGCTAGGGTGCGGCGATTTTCTCGCCACCGTTGCTCCACCTGTTGGTTAATGGCCTGGCATCGACGCCATTGTTGACCCAAAACCAGGGATTCCCACTGCTCTGTGGCCTGTTGTTGCAGTTGGGACAGCAAATTCCCCAGGTCGGGGGGAGGAGTTTCCTGGTCGATTTCCCATTCTCCATCGGCCAAATAACGACGGATTTGGATCGGTTGGGGGGCGGCGCTAATGGGAATAACCGGGTTGGCGTTACCCAATTGATTCACCTGATGCTGCAATTGATCCCAGAGGATTTGGCGATCGCCGATCGGGTAAATATCCTGCTTATTAAATAACAATTGCCAATGGTGATGGTGGGTTTGCAAAAACTCCAACACCTGCCACTGGGAGCTGGTCAAATCTCCGGTGGCTAGGACTAGGACCCAATGGGCTTCCGTCATTGACTGGGCCATGGTTTCCGGGGGAGTTTCCGCTGCCACCACTTGCCAATTCAAAATTAATGGTTTTTCTCCTTCCCCTGGGGTCAACCGGGACGGCAATAGGTCCAATAAGCTGGTTTTGCCACTGCGTTTTTCCCCTAGGACAATACCGTTTAATGCTTGGGGTGGGGGGGCTGGTTTTTGTAATGCTTGCAGTTCCTGGGCCAAATCTTCCAGAACCAAATCCGGTGCCTGGGCCTGACGGCGGGCCAATAACTTTTCCCCCTGGGCGATCACCTTTTGCAGAACCTCTGGAGTTAACATCTGTTTCTGCTCAGGAGGAGCATGATGACGCCGCCGCCACCGCCAGATAACCAATCCCAGACCGGATAAAGCCCATAAACCCCATTGGTCCCATGGTTGTTCGGCACTGTGGGTGGTGGACCAAAGCCCCAGTAGGACTGACAGGCCAATTCCCCCCATCACGAGGGGCTTTTTAAACACAGTCTTAAACCCCATTGTTAGACCTGGTTGCCCCATTGCATCCCTTCCCTTCAAGCTAATCCAACTAGGCCGAATAACCCAGAAAACTAACCTGGATTTTGGCTAATCCCATCCTACCGGAATCAGGGGAAGAACGGTGGCTTCTGCCCCAGGCTTTCCCATTCCTCCACGGCGATCGCCGGACTGAATAGATAACCTTGGCCATAATCACAGCCTTGGAGACGAAGAAAATTCCACTGTTCTGGGGTTTCAATGCCCTCAGCAATCACTTTTAGCTCTAGATGGTGGGCCATGGCAATAATGGCCCGCACCAACCCCACAGTATTATTATCATGGGGCAACAATTCTACAAAGGAGCGATCAATTTTGAGGGAATTAAAGTTAAATTTACGCAGATAGTTTAACGAACTGTAACCAGTACCAAAATCATCCAGGGAAAGGGCAATATTTTCTTCTTCTAAATCACTTAAATTTTTCAGTAGGTCGCCATTTTCTTCCAGGATTAAATTTTCTGTAATTTCCAGCTCTAACCATTCCGGTCGCACCTGATACCGTTGTAAGAATCCCTGCAAAATAGCAACAAAATAACTATCTTTTAACTGCCGGGGGGAAACATTCACCGACACCCAAAAAGTTTGCTCCCCCAAGGCGCTATGCCAATGGGCTGCCTGGCAACAGACATTATCTAGTAACCATTCCCCCAACTCCACAATCAAACCCACCTCCTCTGCAATGGGAATAAACTGATCCGGCGGCACTGTACCCAGCAGTCGATTATGCCAACGCATCAACGCTTCCGCCCCGACAATTTGCCCCGACTCCAAACTGACAATGGGCTGATATAAAATTTGGAATTCCTGGCGGGATAAACCCTGGCGCAATTCCGACTCTATTGCCATTCTCTGTTGGGCTGCCTGGTTCATATGGGGGGTGAAAAAACGAAACATATTCCGCCCCGCTAGCTTGGCCGCATACATGGCCGTATCCGCATTCCGCAGCAAGACATCAGCATGGAAACCATCGTCGGGAAAAACGGTAATGCCAATGCTGCCATGGACAAAAAATTCCAGACCTTGCAAATTGACCGGCTGCCGCATCACCCTTAATAACCGTTGGGCGATCGCCATTAACTTACGGCTATGGGAAACCTGATCTAAAATGATTAAAAATTCATCCCCCCCCAAGCGAGCAACGGTATCTGTCTGTCGCAAAGCCCGTTGTAATCGTTCCGAAACTTCCACTAGAAGTTGATCCCCCGCATCGTGGCCGAGGGTATCATTCACTTTTTTAAAATTATCCAAATCCAAAAACATTAAACCAAATATATGTTTCTGGCGTAGGGCCGACTCGATGGCTTGTTGGAGCCGATCCTTGGCTAAAATGCGGTTGGGTAAACCGGTTAAATGGTCATAATGGGCTTGGTGAAAAAGAGCCTCCGCTTGTTGTTTTTCCTTGGTAATATCTTCTTTGACTGCTACATAATGGGTGAC
This sequence comes from Synechocystis sp. FACHB-908, assembly GCF_014698595.1. Lineage (NCBI taxonomy): Bacteria > Bacillati > Cyanobacteriota > Cyanophyceae > Synechococcales > Merismopediaceae > Synechocystis > Synechocystis sp. FACHB-908. Next base: position 68,747 of record NZ_JACJTH010000021.1, read on the forward strand.
AATACCCTGCTGATTAGAAATGGGGGAAATGGACGCCCTTTCCCAATATAATTCCCCATTTTTTCTACGGTTATGAAATTCCCCGTGCCAATTACGACCGGAGGCCAAGGTTTTCCACATTAATTCATAATCTTCTTGGGTTTTATTGCCGGATTTTAAAATTCTGGGATTTCTGCCCAGCACTTCTGCTGATTTATAACCAGAAATTTCTTCAAACTTAGGATTGACATAGGTAATATTGCCCTGAACATCGGTAATAACAATGGAAGCAGGACTTTGTTCGCAGGCTTGGGAGAGAATTTTGAGTTGTTTTTCGGCTTTTCTGCGTTCGGTAATATCGCGCATGACAAACAGTAAACAATCTACCCGATTAAATTCCATCGGCTCCCCGGATAGCAACATTGTCCGGACTTGTTTTTCCTGGTCATAGACTTCAATTTCCCGATTTTCAAACTTAACCAGGCCATCTTTTTGCCATAGCAATAAATCCCTTAAAAAACTTTGTCTTTGTTGTTCATCTACCCAAAAGTAAAACTGCTGACGACTCACTCCCACCAATTCCTGTTTGGTCAAGCCAAAAAATTGACAAAATGGCTGATTAACATCCATAATACAGCCGCTATTACGGCCGTAAATAAAAATGGGGTCAGGACTTTGGTTAAAGGCAACGGCAAAGTTGATTTCCGACTGCATTAATGCCGCTTGGGTCCGGGCTGTTTTTTCAATTTGTTCTTCTAATTGTTGATTCTTTTGCAGCAGAGCTTGGTTTGTTTGATGTAACTTGAGTTGTAGTTGTAAACGGGTGATAATTTCCTCTTGCTGAAATGGTTTGTGGATGTAGTCCACTGCCCCCAATTCTAATCCTTTGACAATGCTTTTTTGATCGGTGAGGGCAGAAAGAAAAATGATCGGAATTTCCGCTGTGGCTGGAGCCGCTTTGAGACGACGACAAACTTCAAAGCCATCTATACCGGGCATCATAATATCCAAAACAATTATGTCCGGTTGCACTTGGTTGATCTCAGTAATGGCTGTTAATCCATCCTCCGCTATGAACACTTTCCAGCCTTGTTTTTCCAGAAAACGCTGGAGAATTTTAAGATTCAAAGGGCTATCGTCAATGGCAAAAACTGTGGGGACTTGGGGGGATGACATTGACCTCTCAGGGACGGGATAAAAAGTTTGACCTGTTCAACGGAAGGACGGTGGTAAAGGAGTCTCCCTTACCCCTAGACAAATTCTAGCAACTACCGTCAAGCATTATGCTATTGTCCAAGAATATGGGACCCTCAGTCTTGCCTTAATTTGTTTTAAATTAACCACAAAACTGCGTCAAAATCGACGTTGTAATTGGAGATTTTGGGGGTTGCTATTTGTCTTTATCAATGCCCATGGCTGTTGTTTCCCTACCTTTTTCACCCCAAAACTTTCCCCACAGCTCTAGCTGTTCCGTCCAAGATTTGCCTCCCCACCAACAAATGGCGATCGCCCAGGCTTTAGCTGAGCCGGAACATGCCCCCAGTCATTGGGTGGCCCCAGAAAGTCAGCAAGAGTTGCAATGTTTGCTAAGTGAGTGCGATCGAAATAATTGGCCAGTCATCCCCTGTGGCAACCAAAGTAAATTGGCTTGGGGTGGATTAGCTAAGCCGGTGCAGTTACTGGTTAGCAGTGCTGGCCTGAATAGGATTGTTGACCATGCGGTGGCAGATTTGACCGTGACGGTGGAAGCGGGGGTCAAACTCAAGGATTTACAGGCTATTTTGCAACCCCATCAGCAATTTCTGCCCCTTAATCCCCTCTACCATGACCAGGCAACGGTGGGAGGCATTATGGCCACAGGTTGTGCGGGGCCGTGGCAACAGCGTTACGGTGGGGTGCGAGACCTAGTTTTGGGGTTCTCCTTTGTCCGCTGGGATGGGCAACTGGCCAAAGCCGGCGGTAGGGTGGTCAAAAATGTGGCAGGTTATGACCTGATGAAACTTTTCGTTGGTTCCTACGGCACGTTAGGTTTTATTTCCCAAATTACCTTCCGTCTTTACCCTCTACCTTCCCATTCCCAAACAGTTTTTTTAACTGGTGATACCAACCAACTAGCCAAACTCAGCCAAGCCCTGCGGCGATCGGGACTGGCACCCACCGCGGCCCTAATCTGTTCCCCGGCTCTAGTTCAAGCATTAAACCTTGGGGAAGAATTGGGCTTACTCGTCCGTTTCCAAAACCTAGAGCCGGTGGTGCAGGCCCAGATTGATGAGGTAAAAAAACTCGCCCAAACTTTGACCTTGGCCAGCCAGTCCTTTGACAATCAAGCAGAGAGCGAACTTTGGCAACGGTGGGAAAATGCCATGGCCGGGCAGGGTACTACGGAAACCATACTCTGTAAGTTTGGTCTTTTACCCGCTAAGGCAGCGGATTTTCTGCAACAGTTACCAGGGTTGGGACATGTACAATTGGGCAATGGCATTGGTTGGGTACGTTTTGGCCAACTGGACCGGGAAAAGTTGAACCAGCAAAGGCAAATTTGTCAGAATTATGGTGGTTATGTAACGGTGTTAGAAGCGTCTCCGGAATGTAAAAAACACTGGGACGTTTGGGGCCAGAGTGGCCATGGTTTGGCTATGATGGGCCGTCTAAAAAATCAGTTCGACCCCCACAATACTTTTAGTCCTGGGCGCTTTGTAGGTGGTTTTTAGCAGTAAAAAAATAGTTTGATGACATTTCTGCTGAAGCTTAACTGGCACAACGAAAACCGACCAAAACTTGTCTAGTCCAAGGATGGTACCAATTGCGAAAGCTGGCCCTTAAGCCCCAACTACGGGTGGCCCAACTGCCGCCCCGCATCACCCGATGTTCCCCATCAAAATAGGCTTGGGAGTAACCCCGATAGGGATAGGGTTGAAAATTGTCGTAGGGCTCGAAAGTAGAAGCTGTCCATTCCCATACGTTGCCCAACAGGTCATAACAGCCCCCTTGATTACGACCCTGGTCATAATAATGGACAGGGGTTGTGCGCCCACGGTGATTATTAAAGTTACATTGCTCTTTGGTTGGCAAAGTTTCCTCCCAGGGATAGGTGCTGGAGTTATGCTGACCAGACCAACGGGCGGCCCTTTCCCATTCCTGCTCTGTGGGTAAACGTTTACCCACAAAATTGGCATAAGCTTCCGCTTCGTAGGCACTGACTCCGTAGACGGGATGGTTCTGGGTATTACTTTCGGGGTGCCAATAAAGCGGTGCTGTGACGTTCGCCATCGATCGCCATTGCCAACCGGCTTCTGTCCAGTATTTACTTTGTTGATAACCACCAGCATCGATAAATTGTTGGTATTGGGCCTGGGTAACTGGGTATTTATCTAGCCAGAACTGTTCTACTTCGACCCAATGGACGGGGCGTTCGTTGTCCTGGGCCCATATTTGCTCACTGCCTTGGTAAAAACCTCCAGCGGGAATAGGCACCATGGTTGCCTCCAGCACTGGTTCTGGGCATTCGTCCCCAGGGATTTGGCTATTAACCCCTAAATCAATTCCGGCTAAATGACTTAAAAAACTAATGGTTTCACTATGTTGGACTTCGTGTTGTAGGAGCCACCACCTTAACCTTGCTTGGGCTCGGTCCCAGGATCGATCAGTCGATCCCCAGACCTGCTTCACAGAGGCCCTAACTTCCCCTAAATATTGCTCAATAACTCCACGGCTAGGTAATGCACAGCGTTCCGATTTCGATAAACCATCGGCTCGGAACAATTTTTGGTAAGACGGGGTATGAAATTTTTTCCGCTCCTGCTCCGGCAATAGCCAAAGGGCTTCGGTAAAGGCAATGTGACCAAAGTGCCAATCAATGGGGCTGAAATCTGGGTGCCATTGGCGATCGCCTAGGGTTGGGGGAATGCGGTGCAACAGGCGGAGAGTTTCTGTGCGACACCGCTCCATTGCTTGGTCAATAGTTTCAAGATTTTCAACCACAGTGCTGATGGAGAGCCGGCTAATCGGCCATGGTTGAGGGTTGGTTAATAATCTCCACCCGGGAAGTGAGAAAACGATTCATCCAACTTTCCAGGTAAGCTCGGTTAGTCTCCTGTTCCTGGGGATTATCGGTCTCCAGGGGATAGGGTGCTAAACCACGAATGGCCGCGGTGGTGACACAAAACATTGATTTTTGAAAACTTTCACAAATTTGCACCAGTAAATCCCCTTCCTGCCGTAGGGATGCCTGATAAACCCGTCGGAGATAGTCCGGCAAAAAGTGGCGCATATCCTGCATTAGCAAGGTGGGGGGAATGCCAGCTCCACCAACGGGGAGGGGATCGGCATAGAGGGCCCCATAGGTAAACAGGCTTTGGTCAGGGGGAATCTGTCCCGCTTGGGCATTGTAGGAAATGGTGCCAGGGAAAGGAGTACCCCGGAAAAACACCGCCTCCACGTAGGGCACTGCGGTTTCCATCAAAAAAGCTAAATTGGCACTGGGGGGCAAAACATCGTAGGTAGTTCCCCCCAACTCCACCCGGTAAATAATGGGGCGGGCGGCATCGGCCACTAGGCCGTCTTGGATATGTTGCACCACATCAGGAATGGTTTTGATTTCTCCCCGGTCATGGCGGTCAGATAAATTCAAAAACATATCCGCCATCACCCGCCAGAATTGACCCAAGGCGGAATAATAGGCCATCATTCGCATTTGTTCCGGCAAAAATTCGGGAAAAATCTGGTTAAGTAATTGCAAAAAAGGATTGCCTTTGATTTTCGCTTTAATTAACTTTTTAACATTGGCTTTAAACTCGGCACTGTCTAGATATTCATCCAATTTTCCCCCTCCATGCCACATCATTGCCTTCATGCAATATTCTGCATACTCGTAGTTAATGCGATTGTGCCACCAATGTTTCAATAGGCGATCGCCATTGACATTACCGTTGAAATATTTAAAAAAGGGAAATAACTTCAGATACTGGGTATGGGCAATGTGTTGCAGATTGATGGAATAGGCATCGAGGATCACACCATAGCTTTTGAGGATGCCCACCACTTCCAGCGTGTTAGCCGGGGAATCCACCAACAGGGCCTGCCCCGCCTCTAGATTTTGAATATATCCTCTGAGGGGATGACGGGACGGGGCGAGGGAGGTTTGGGTCATAACTTCAGAACTATGGTTTCGATACAAAAGCCCATAATAGAGGCCATTATCCCAGCAATCCAGGCCAGAATGCCAGGGCACAAGGAAATTTCTTCAGCCCCAATCGATGGAAGTCGGCAACCAACCCAACTAACCGCCAAACAATAGGGTCTGCATTTCCTGCAACCGGGGTTTCATTACATCCAACTGATCCTGCAGAGGTTGCAAAGCTGCCCTCAACAAACGACCCTGGGCTTCTAGCGCCGCTGTCTGTTTCTGTAAATCTTCCACTTCCCGACGGTTTTGCTCAAAATTAGTCTTTTTCGCCTGGTACTGCTGGTCGAGACTAGCAATCATGGTTTCAATTTCTGCCAAACCCTGCCTAGTGGACTGCAAATTTTGTTCCAGCTTATTTTTTTCCTCCTGGAGTTTATGCTTGCGCCCCTCCAATTGTTGGATAACCGGATCCAAATCAATGTTGGGAATACTGTCGTCAATTTCCACAATGCCCTGGCGACGACGAAGAATTTTGAGATGTTGCAACAACACTTCCTGGCGCTCCTTGAGGTTGCGGCGCTGCCCAATCAGGGTTTCGTCCAGCATGCGCTTCCTTTCCTGCTCTTCGTTTAACTCCTCCTCAATGGTGAGACGACTATACTCATCGGCGGCTTCTAGGCGGGCTTGGATAGCTTCCACTTCTTCGCATTGCAGAGTTAACTCTTCCTCTTGATCGTTAACAAAGCGGGCTAATTTTTGCATATCAGTTTGCAATGCTTTAACGGTTTCCTCCAGTTCCCCCAGGGGCAATTGTTCCAGATGTTGCACATCAATTTGATGGTCTTTATCGACACTCATTGCGCCGGTGGCCAATCGATAGAGATTGGTTTGTAAGCTTTCAGCGGCCGCAATTTCAGCTTTCAATTGGGTCAGGAGCTTTTGGCCATTAACCACCCCCTCCTGTTCCACTGTTAGTTGAACTTTCGCTTTAGCTAATTCTTGGGCGATGGCATCCAATTCCTGCCCATGGATGACCAATAATTCCTGTTTTTGCTGAATTAATGCTTGGTTCCGTCCCAACTCCTGTTCTGCACTGGTAACCATCTGCCAATGGTCATTAAAGATCTGTTGTTGTTGGTCGGTGCTTTGCTGGGCATTGGCTGCGGCCGTAAATAGGGCGGGGATAGCTTCCGGGTAAGCTCCTAACCGGTGGAGTATGCCCTGTAACACTTCCCGATTTTCAGCACTATTTTCCAGCAAACTGCCAAACTGCTGTTGGAGTTCGGTCAATTGTTCTCTTTCCCCTTCTAACCTTTGTCGGGCCTGCTCCACCTCATATCTTTGCTGTTCCACCTGGGCAAGCTGATTGGCTCGGTCTTCAACCTCCGACTCCTTCGCTTCAATTTCCATTTCTCGCTGGCTCAGTTCTTGGAACTGAAAAGTGAGGGATTCTCGCCAACGTTCAATTTCGCTCTGTTGTTCCTTGAGTTTTTCCGAGAGGCGGGACAGTTTTTGCAACTGCCGCACTAACTCTGGCGCCGCTACTTCTGGAGTCCCTTGTAGGGAGCGACTATTACTCAGGTTTAGGATCCATAGGGTTCCCTCCCTGGCTTCTCCCATGTCGTCGGTTTGGAAGTTTTCTTCGTTAGGCAGGGCACTCCAGGTCTGATCACTGTGCTGACAGGCCAGAAGTTTTAACTCGGTTTTGTAACCGCCTAAAAAGTTTTTGGTTTGTTTCTTAATTTCAGCCAGATAGAGCACAAGTCGTTGTCCTGAGCAGTGGAGACGATTTTGTCGGGAAAGTTCTCGCTTTATTTTAATCTTAAGCCCGCCGATGGGCAGGACCGCGGGAATTTTTTTAGCTTACCCCTGGAGTAATTAGAGGAAAATCTGACCAAACTGCTTCTATTTTGCCTCCACACTGGCAAAAATTGTCAAAAAAAAAGGAGGTGAAGGAGATTTTCCCTCGCCTGCCCTTAGTAATAAGTGGTAGAAGACTAAGCTAATGGTCCGCTAGCTAGGATTAATTACCGGTTTATTAGTCAACCAGTGTCCTTAACCAACGGACAATTGTCTGCTTAGTCCCTACAGTCATCGTCCCTGTCACCGGGGCATTTGCCGTTATAAACAACGGTATGTTCCTCGAGACTAGAAAAAGCCGCTGTGGCCGCCGTTTCCAGGCCAATGATCATCACTAGGGCGATCGCCAAGGGGCCGGCCCAAGAGCGCAGCGCCCGACGGACAGAATTGTGGGGTTTGGGATGCTGTAATTTCATCAGCTTCTCTCCTTGACACGTCCTAACACACCGAGACCAAATTAGAGCTTTGACTGCTCTACTACCACCATAGGGCTCTCTTCAGGGCATGTCAGTCCCATCTTTGGGGGGATGAACATGGAAAAAAGTGGAATAGGGCAAGTCCACTGGTGTTGTTTTTTATTACTCTTGCTGCCACCGTTGTCGCCGTGGCTGACGGCCAACTATTTTAACCGTAATCCTCATAATCCAGAATGCTCGATTTTTTCTGCAGTGGCAAGGGTTGGTGGTTTCAGCTTGGGGGTAATGGGAACGGCTTGGGCTGGCTTTTGAGCTATCCTTGGGGAGTGGAGCCGACCGCAGAGGGGAGTTTTCGTTGGATGCTACGTCGCATGAGTCAATTGGCGATCGCCATGGTTTTAGCTTTGGGGTTAATATCCCTGGCATTATTGACTATCCAAAATGTCACCCCTGTGGCCCTGAGTTTTTTGACATTGCAGTCTATTGAGATGCCGGTGGGTCTGCTGTTGGTATTTTCCTTGGCCGGGGGACTGGTGGTAGGTAGTTTGTTGGCCCCGTTACCCGGTGGTAATCGTCGGCGGGGAGTCCCTTCCCAACAACAATTAGACCGGGAATTCGATTTTGACGATCTTGTATGAATCCTTTATTGCAATGGTTGGGGGCCATGCCAGCTTCTCTCAGGTCGCCATTGGCAATTATTTTAGGAGCCATACCGGGGGCGTTGGCCCGCTACTATGCCACTATTTTTCTGGCCGGGCTTTTTGGTAACGATTTACCCTATGCCACTTTTTTAATTAATTTTTCCGGTTGTGTGGGTATGGGTCTGGTGGTGACATTGGCGACCCAACCGGCCTTGATGTCTCCGGATTTAAGGTTGCTTTTAGCAGTGGGATTTTTGGGTTCTTACACCACCTTTTCCACCTATGCCTTGGAAGTGACTTCCCTCTGGCGTATGGGACAGTTGGGCCAGGGAGTGCTCTACGGTTTAGGGAGTTTAGGAATCGGGACGATCGGTGTATTGCTGGGGAGTTTGATTGCCCGTCGCCTCACTATCTAGGAATACCTAGAGCTACTGACTCACTAAGGATTGCCCTGTGGCCAATTGGGGTTTCCGACCGAGCAAACCGGTCATCAAACGGAGGGCCAGCTTTTTCGCTGGAGGCACTAGGCGCAATACCTCTAGGCCAAACCTTCTCAAGGCGATCGCCGGCAGCCAATGACTGGAAAAGAAACGATCTAGCAGGTCAGTGAAGCCCAAAATGAGCCAATTTTCTGGTTTACGCCAATGTTCATAACGTTTCAGCACTGCTAGGGAACCCCAATCTTCCCCTTGGCTGTGGGCCGTGGCAATAACCTGGGCCAGGGCGGCTCCGTCCCGAATGCCCAAATTTAAACCCTGACCCCCCACCGGATGGCAACAGTGGGCCGCATCCCCCACTAATGCCAAGCGGGGTTGCACATAACAATCGCTCTGCATTAGTTGCACCGGAAATAAACGGCGGGCATTAATTAAATGAAATTCCCCTAGGCGATCGCCAATGCGTTGGCGCAGTTCTGTAATAAAATCCGCTTCCGGTAGATTCACTAGGGTATGGGCCTTATGGTGGGGCATGGTCCAGACAATCTGGGCTCGATCGCCGGGTAGGGGCAAAATCCCCATGGGACCAGTGTCACAAAAACGCTCAAAGGCAGTGGTATTGTCAGGGGCTTGATGCTGGATGGTGAAAGCCACACAGGATTGCCAATATTTCCACCCCTTGGTTTGAATCCCCGCCAGGGAACGGGTGTGGGAACGGGCTCCATCCGCCGCCACCAACAATTTGGTTTGTAGGGTAATTTCTCTGCCTTCCTGTTGTAGGGTGACCTGTTTGTGGTTCTCTCCCGCCGTAAAACTGATCAACTCAGCGGGACGAAACCAGGCAATGCGGGGACATTGCTCTACACAATTTTCCAGCGCCTGCAGAATGACTGGATGCTCCGCCACATGGCCCAGGGCCAGTTCGTCCACATCTTCCTTGGCAAAGGGAACGGTACCCCGATAGTCATTATCGGAAATTTGGATGCGTTCGAAATGACCGATGGAGTCCTTAATATTTTCCCAGACCCCCAGTCCCGCTAAGATTTTGCCCGACAGCAGGGAAATGGCATAGGCCTGGGGCTTAGTTAGGGCCTGTTCCTTCGGTAAAGCTTCGATAATGGCAATTTTCAGCCCCGTATGACGCAAACCCGCCGCTAGTACCAGCCCCACAACGCCTCCCCCGGCGATCGCCACATCGAATTGGTTATCAGTTATGGAAGCGGCTACAAAGGTCATAGGAAAAACAATGGGACAATTTTTATGCCGTCGTCAGTGATGGTGAAACACGCCCAGGGTAAGGCATTTATCCCTATGGTTGACAACGATGATTGTATCTAATTGTAACGTTGTTTATTTCTACTGTCCGTGGGAGATAGGGGGGGAATTGAAGTTGGGCAAGATTGTCACTAGGACTTATCTGGCGGTGTTTAATTCCCCATCAACTTTTGAGCTGAATATGGCCCTAACTACGACCAACCCCTAGGTAACGGAATCCTGCCCCTTGCAATTTTTCCTTGTCGAGGAAATTACGACCATCAATGATCACAGCCTGATGCATACGGCTGGCCAGGACAGGAAAATCTAGCTTTAAAAATTCCTGCCATTCCGTCACCAAAATTAACGCATCACACTGGTCCGCCAACATAGCCGGGGTCGACTCAATTTTTACCCCCGATAAACCATGGCTTACCCCAGACTGGGAAACAATCGGATCATAGGCTTTCACCTTGGCTCCCAAACGATTTAGTTGTTGAATTATGTTCAGGGCTGGAGCATCCCGCATATCATCCGTATCCGGCTTAAAAGTCAATCCCAACAGGCCAATCACCTTACCTTTAAGGATTTTTAACTCCTGCTGTAGTTTTTCCACCACAATCAGCCGTTGTACCTGGTTTACCTCCACTACGGCATTCAAAATTGAAGTGGTGTAACCATAGTCCTTCGCAGTGTGGATCAACGCAGACACATCCTTCGGAAAACAGGAACCTCCCCAACCAATGCCCGCATTAAGAAATTTACTACCGATACGGGAATCCAAGCCAATGCCCTGGGCCACCTGGGTCACATCCGCCCCTACCCGGTCACAGATATTGGCCACCTCGTTAATAAAACTAATTTTGGTAGCCAAAAAAGCATTGGCCGCATACTTAATCATTTCCGCCGAACTAAGGTCCGTCATCACCACCGGCACCGGCGGCAGCTCAGGATTTTCCCCCACCCGCCTTTCAATTAAGGGCGTGTAAAGTTCCCGCATTAAAGCCAAGGCCTGGGGATTATTGCCCCCCAACACAATTCTGTCCGGGTTAAACGTATCGTAAACCGCCGACCCTTCTCGCAAAAATTCTGGGTTACTAACCACGTCAAAGTTAACGGCGATCGCCTGACCCGTTTGTTGTTGATGGGCTTCATTGCCTTCGGTGACAATCATCCGCACCCAATCCCCGGAACCAATGGGCACAGTTGATTTATTGACAATCACCCGATACTGTTCATCGAGATGCTCACCAATACTGCGGGCCACCGCCTCCACATAACGGGTATCACTGGAACCATCCTCCAAGGCGGGAGTACCCACTGCAATGAAAAGAATTGCACTCTCCTGGACTCCCTTGCCCAAATCCGTAGTGAATACTAGACGACCGCTTTCCATATTGGCCACCATCAACTCCGACAGCCCGGGTTCATAGATGGGGGATTGCCCTGCCCGCATGAGCTTGACTTTTTCCTCGTTGTTATCAACACAAATTACTTGATGGCCAATATGGGCCAGGCAAACGCCAGTGACTAAACCCACATATCCCGTTCCGATAACACAAACACGCATTGATTAGTTCTATGGAATGAATTGTTGATCAATTGCCCAAGCTGAGCTGGTCGACCGGAGGCCGGAAAATAAGCCTAAGCCTAGGGGATACCTCTCCCCCCTGTCAATCGACTTTGCCAGACTTTAGCTTGGCCAGTCTCAACATTTCTCAATCTAGTTAGTAGTGAATACATGATCTAAAAATCCGGGCAGTTAAGACAAAAATTTCAACCTAGGTCAAACAAAATTGTGTTTGTCAGAAAACCATAAGGGAACTGTGGTAAATGCCTGAGGAGATATGCCCAGTGGGCAAAAAATAAATTGAGCAGTAAAAAGTTGCCCTGGAGTCTGGTCTAAAAAATTTGCCCAATTTGACAATATATTAAGAAATCCTCATCTAACCTGTTTTTCATTGGATAATTAAAACAAGAGGAAAGATCAGGGGGCAGGAAAATAAATTACCTAATACCTAGTCCTGGTTGATAAAACCAGAGGCAGAAAACCTCCCCGTTTTCTCAAACTTGCCCAAAAGACAACTGTTGAGTTTCCCCCATTGGGACGGAGGTTATGATGAAATTACTTGAGATGCTACAGGACCTTATGCAATATTTCACCGAAGCATTTGCCAGGGTTTTTGGCCCTTCGGATGATGAATATCCCGCTGTTGGTGTTCAACCCTTTGACGGTGAGATTTTAGTAAACAGTACTGAAGAATAGTCGATGGTTTCCTCCGTCCATATTCCCTAATGCCTAGCTCTGGCTATTTTGTCCCCCCTGACTCAATGCTGTTGGGGGGTTCACCTATGGTGGATTATGGCAAAACCAACCGCCAGGGACACTCGCCTATTTTTCCAGGGAGTTAGTAGCAGAATCGAAAAAAGTTCTAACTGAGCAACAGCCCTCTGAATCCCAAAAGCTGATTGTGCTAGCATCTAGGGAAAAAAATTCAGCGATGGCAGACCATGGCTAAGGTTTTAGTCCTCAACGCTTCCTATGAACCTTTAAACATTACCCATTGGCAACGGGCGGTGGTGTTACTGCTGAAAGATAAGGCCGAAGCTTTGGAAAATAATGGCAAGCTGATCTACGCCAATTTTCCCCTCCCGTCGGTGATTCGCCTGCGGCAGTATATCAAGGTTCCTTACAAGGAAATCCCCCTTACTCGCCGCAACGTACTGGAGCGCGATCGCCACACCTGTCAGTATTGCAATTACAAAGGTGAACAACTCACCCTAGACCACGTTATTCCCCGTTCCCGGGGTGGGGGAGACAGTTGGGAAAATCTGGTCACTGCCTGTGTGCGTTGCAACATCAAGAAGGGTAATCGTACCCCTAGGGAAGCACAAATGTCCCTAAATTATACCCCCCGGCGTCCCTACAGCAGTTTGCTGTTTGAAATTATTAAACATACTCGCAATGACCGCAACCATGAATGGCGAAAATATGTAATTGGTATTTAATCTCTCCAACGGTTAAACCAACCGCAAACCTAATAAGTATAATTACTCAGTCAATCCAGGGAAGATGGTCAGCCGTGCCCCAAGAATATACAATCTATTGTAATTAGCGCTGGTTTGACCTCCCAAAATCGGCGCAGTCGGCATAATTTTCTTAGATAGTAACAATTCATTGCCTTGGTTATAGGAGACAATTCATGAAATTTATTTCCCGCCTACTGGTTGCGTGTAGCTTATTGATCGGACTGATGGGTTTTCTGGGAGCGGATTTGGCCCAAGCTCTCACTCCCAATCCTATATTGGCTGAACTAAACGCTGTGGATGCTAAATTGACCACGGATTTTGGTCAAAAGATTGATTTAAATAATAGTGATATTCGGGATTTTCGTGGTCTGCGGGGCTTTTATCCCAATTTGGCCAGTGAAATCATTAAAAATGCCCCCTACGACACCGTAGAGGAAGTTTTGGACATTCCTGGTTTGAGTGAAACCCAAAAAAGCCGCTTGGAAGCCAATTTGGGTAGCTTCACCGTCACCGAACCAAGCATTGAGCTAACTTCTGGCGATGACCGTATTAATCCAGGAGTTTACTAAAACTCCCACTGATTGCGGTCTAGCCATTATTCATTGTCTAGATAGGGCAATTATTGACTTCCCCAATTCCATAAATATCCACACCGCTCTGAACTTTGCCTTGTTTGGGGTGGTTTTTTGTTGTTGCCTCATTTCCTCATTTACATTGCTCAACTGGGCTGACTTTTGAGTTTGATTCCATTGGCCAGTTGGGGGCTATCGGTAAATCTGGCGATCGCCGAGTGGATAGTTTCCAGGCGTTGGTAAATTTGTTGGCATTCCTCCACCACCAAATTAAAATCGTCCAAATAACGGCGGGTGGGAGTAAAGTCTTGTTTTTGATTAATTTCCGTAATTCTTTGGGCTTGATAACTCTGGTGATATTCCCGGATTTCTTTAATGGTGGTGGCCATGGGGGGCAAAGCCGCTGGTGATGATTGGTGCTCCAGGGAAAAGCGTAAATTTTCCAAACTTTGTTGTACTTGCTCGGTAAATAACTTAATGGGGGGCGGGGGATTACTGCCGGAGCTATTTTCCAAATGACTGATCAAAACCCGAAAACCCCTACTTAAGCGGGCTAGATAATTGGTCATGGTCAAGGCTGGCTCTTGTTTTTCCAGGGGAGTGCTGGGGTCACTGAGTAAGCGATCCAGGGCAATCTGCATGGCGGTGGCTGCTAACCGAGTTTCATTGCGTACCCTTTCTGCTTCTTTTTTGTTAATTGACTCTTTTCCCAGTAGGGCGGGGATTAATTGCTGAAAATATTGCTCCAGATTAGTTAGCATTCTGACACTGGCCTGGGTGAAGCGTAAATTTTCCGATTGCCGCAGAAAACTAAAGGCTAAACCTAGGGCAATGGCGCTGCCAATGAGGGTACAAACCAGGCGGGAAAGGAGGGCATATTCCGTGGGCACCGACGGATCAATGGCCTTAAGAATTAAAGCAAAAGCTGTGATAAAAAAGACCGCCACACTGTAGTGAAATCTCAACAGGGCCATCCCCATGGCGATCGCCAAAATTCCCAGCCAACTGAGCAATTGGGGGTCTTGAATGAGCTTGAGGGCAATGGACATTACTAATACCCCTAAAAAAGTGCCTAAAAGACGATTGGATAACCTTTGAAAAGTTAAACTAAAATCCGGCTTGAGCACAAAAATTAGCGTTATAACAATCCAAAAACCGTAGGGAATTTGAGTTAGATGGGCAATTGTTGCCCCCACCATACCCCCCAATGCCATGCGCAAACCATGGCGTAACAAAGGCGAGTTAAGGTGAAAATTACTCCCTAGGGGGTCCCACCAAGGCATAAGCCTAACTTTATTTAGTTTTCCTTGATCATTGGAATTATTATCGGAAAAAAGTTGGGGATTTTGTAAAAGTTCCGCGGTTTGAATGGTTTGCTCTAATTGTTTGATCAGGTTTTCTAAATGGTTAACCAATTGGGTTACGGTGGTTAAACTGTTGTAGTCGTTAAAATCCTCTGTGAGAGCCTGCCGTTGTAATTTTTTTTGCTGTTGCAATGCTTGCACTAATAGTTGCAAACGGTTAGTGTTAGGAATGCGTCTTTTGCCTAGCACCATTTGTCCTAAATCTAAGCAAACTTCCCCCAGAGCATTAAACGCATCTTCCATTAGGATTTCCACTGTTTGTAATTGGGGTAGATTGTGGAAATTAACAATTTCATTGAGCAACATTAGGCATTTATTTAATCTTTCCGTATGCTCGATTAAAACTAATAATAATTCCCTTAATTTACTTTGTCCCCATAATCCTCGCTGGCTGGCCACCAGAGTTTGCCGAGATTTAAGCAAGTTTTGACGCAGTTTGACCACCAATTGCTGAGCTTGGGGGTCATCGGGACTAAAGTTAGCGGCGGCCATGGCCCGGAGATAATTGCCTAAAATGCTGTAATTGTTGGCAACCATTTGCCGCAAAGGTTGATTGGGACGGAAGGGCCAAATGAAAATAGCTAATATCAAGCTCCACATTCCCCCGATCGCCAGGGAGGTAAATTCAAAGGAATCGGTACTGACATTTTGGGCACCGAGGAGAAAAGCAAAGGTGGTGACAATGCCCACCATGGCTCCCTGCTCCCCATAAACCGCTAGATAACCGCTAGCAAATAAAACGAAGCCCGTTATTGCTAGCCCTAAACCCCAACCATCGGGCACTATAGTTCCCACTGCCATGGCGATCGCCGCCCCGACCCAGGCCCCGAAAATAGTCTTCAAACGGACGGAATATAGTCCCCCCATGTCCGCTAATAAAATTAATTGGGAAGCTAAACCAACGCCCAAACCTAGTTGGGGATTTCCCAGGGCCATGCCCCCCAGATAGGGGACTGCCATGCCGCAAAAAGTACGAATGCCCCTACCCCAATCAATAGTCCCATTGGTACGGGTTAAAAAAGCAAGGCGTTGGCGGAGCTTAGCCAGCATCAGTTAAAAGTAGGTTAAGGATTGAGGACAATTTTAAGAATTCTCACAAAGAAGTTTTGCTGATTCGATTTGCTTCTACAAATAAAACAGAACTATATCGGCAAGGAAAACCATGGGGGAAATTAAACGCATTGGTATTTTAACCAGTGGAGGAGACTGTGCCGGACTAAACGCCGTAATTCGCTCCGTGGTACACCATGCCATTGGCACCTACGGTTGGGAAGTAATTGGCATTCAAGAAGCCACCCAGGGACTAATGGAAAATCCCTCCAAGGCGATCGCCCTGCACCGGGATAACATTGACCATTTGTTAATGATGGGAGGTACCTTTTTAGGCACCACCAATAAGGGTAATCCGTTCGCTTTTCCCATGGCCGACGGCACTGTGCGGGACCGCACCGAAGATATTATTGCCGGTTATCGTCAGTTGGGGCTTGACGCTCTCATTGGCATTGGCGGAGACGGTAGTTTAGCCATTTTGCGCCGCATAGCCCAACAGGGGGGCATCAACTTAGTGGGCATTCCCAAAACCATTGACAATGATGTGGGGGCAACGGAAATTTCCATTGGTTTCGACACCGCCACCAACATTGCCACCGAAGCCTTGGATCGTTTGCATTTCACCGCCGCTAGCCATAACCGGGTCATGGTGCTAGAAGTGATGGGTAGGGATGCGGGCCACATTGCCCTGGCCGCCGGCATTGGGGGAGGGGCGGACATTATTCTCATTCCTGAAATTCCCTACCGCATCCAAAGTGTGTGCAATAAAATTCGTCAACGGCAGGCCGAGGGGAAAAACTTTTGCCTGGTTATGGTGTCGGAAGCGGTGCGGACAGAATTGGGCGATCAGGTCAAGCAAATCCAACAGTTTGGCGAAGACCGCTACGGCGGCATTGGTAAATACATTGCGGAACAAATTGCCCAACGCACTGGAGCAGAAACCAGAGTCACTGTGCTGGGCCACATCCAACGGGGGGGCATTCCTTCACCTTTCGATCGCCTGTTGGGGAGTGTGTTTGGGGTCGCGGCGGTGGACTTGATTGCGGAAGGCAAATTCGACCACATGGTGGCCTGGCGCAATCGTCAAACCATTAGTGTGCCCATTGAGGAAGCCATCCAAACCTATCAAACGGTGCAGTTGGACGGCACCTTGGTGAAAACTGCGCGGGGATTGGGCATTTGCCTTGGTAACGATTAAGTTCCTAGCAGTTCCTAACTGGCGATCTGGGCCATATTTCCCCGATAAAGCAGCGCAATTGTAAAGAAATGTGGCGGATGTTAAAGCTTAGTTGCAAAAACCGCCCTTTCTCTCCCTTTTCCCCCGGGGGAGTGATACGTTGTAAAACGAAATTTTTCCATAACTTTAATTAATCGGATCAATAACTAAGGGGTGGGGGTTAAAAATCATGTTTGATCGTTCCAACAAAGATTTAATCAGCGCTGGTTTGGTTTCCGCCCTGGGGGCAGGCATTGTGACTTCCTTTGCCGTTAATCAGGGGCAAGACCCCTTTGTTGCTTTGATGATCACGGCGATCGCCAGTGTTTGTGGTATGGTGTGTCACCAGTTTGATCTAATTTGATTTGCCCTCTGTGCAGTTTGACGTTCTCACCCTGTTTCCTGATTTTTTTACTTCTCCCCTGCAATCTGGCCTTCTAGGTAAAGCCCTCGAAAAGGCGATCGCCAGCGTTAATTTGATTAACCCCAGGGATTTCACCACGGATAAACATCGCCGGGTGGATGATGAACCCTACGGCGGTGGGGTGGGTATGGTGATCAAACCAGAGCCTATTTTTGCGGCGGTGGAATCGTTGCCAGTACTGTCCAAACGGGAAGTGATTTTAATGACTCCCCAGGGACAGCCCATGGACCAGGCTTTGTTTCGGGAATTGACGAACTATGACCAATTGGTGTTGATCTGTGGCCATTACGAAGGGGTGGACGAAAGAGTCTGCCAACTGGTGACAAGGGAGGTTTCCCTGGGGGATTTTGTGCTCACCTGTGGCGAAATTCCCGCTTTAACTTTAATTAATGGTGTCATCCGTTTACTACCCGGCACCGTGGGCAAAGAAGCATCTTTAATCGCTGAGAGTTTTAGCACCGATCTGTTGGATTATCCCCACTACACCAGGCCGCCAGTGTTCCGGGGCTTGGCCGTGCCCCCAGTGTTACTTTCCGGCAACCACCAGGCGATCGCCCAATGGCGATTGGAACAGCAGGAGGAACGAACCCAACAGAGGCGGCCGGATTTGTGGCAAAAATGGCAAGATCGACAGCCTTCCCCATGAGGGCTAATCGGTAGCCCGATGACAATGGCTAAGAATTAGAGCGAATGCTTTCCTCAACCATTGCCAATGGACCTTGGAATCCTACTTCCAGCCTGCTTCGTTCATGATTTTGGTAGCAGGGGCTAGGGCAGGGCCCAACTTGTCCAAACTGGTGGTGTCAGACTTAAATTCCCCAAAGGAAGCCACAGATTTATTCAGGGGAACCCCAGCCAAAACCGGGTATTCGTAGTTATTTTGTGCTAAAAATGCCTGGGCCGGTTCGCTGACCAGAAATTCAATAAACTTGACCGCTCCCTCCCGATTAGGGGCAGTTTTGACTACGCCCACACCACTGACATTGACGTGGGTACCCCGCCCTTCCTGGTTGGGAAAAAATACCCCCACATTTTCGGCGATCGCCTTTTGGGCCGGATCTTCACTTTCCAGGAGCCGCCCCATGTAATAGGTATTGGCTAAGGTCAAATCCGCTTCGCCGGAAGACACTGCTTCAATTTGGGCTGTGTCATTGCCCTGGGGTTCCCTAGCAAAATTGCTGACGAAGCCCTTAGCCCATGCCAAGGTGGACTCTTCCCCATCAGCTACCACCAAGGAAGCCACCAGGGATTGATTATATTCATTGCTGGAGGAACGGATAATCACCCGACCTTTCCATTTGGGATCGGCTAGTTCTTCGTAGGTGGACAACTCCTCCGGTTTAACTTTCCCCTTGTTATACATAATCACCCGGGCCCGCTTAGTGAAACCAAACCACATCCCGTCCGGGGAGCGGAGATATTCCGGGACATTAGTCTCTAAAATCTCGCTTTGCACCGGCTGAAAAATGCCGTCCTCTTCGGCCCGCCATAAACGAGCCAAATCCACTGTGAGGAGCACATCCGCCGGACTGTTGGCCCCTTCAGACTTAATCCGTTCCAGCAGTTCGTCTGCCTTACCTTCAATCAGGTTAACTTTGATGCCCGTTTCTGCGGTGAATTTGGCGTACAGTTCGTTGTCGGTGTTGTAGTGCCGGGATGAATATAAATTGATCTCCTGCTGTTCCCCTGGTGTGTCGGCGATCGGGGCATCAGGGGATTGGCCACAGCTACTGAGCAACTGGGAACCCACCACAACGGTGAAGGCGGTTCCAATGGACAAAAATAGGCGACGGGATAACTTTTGGACCATGGTGGCTGAACTTTTTCACTCCTCTAATAAAAGTAATTCTCAATAATTTTATCAGCAGTGGAGATATAATGAGTAATTTTCTGATTATTTAATTAGGTCTTCAACCAAACGACATAAATAAATCTTATTATTTTGCTCGTAAAACCTGAGGAAAAAATCTTTCTGATTGGGCGCAAAGGATCTTAAAAGTTTATACTGCTTGACTTTCAAGGATTAGGAAGAAAAATTTAGCCGAGTCTCAACTTTGGTAATACTCCCCTTTACCCTGGGTTGTCATAGCTCTAGCTGATGGAAATCTCTACTCACTAACAAAATTTATTATTAATAGTAACCTGGACAAATAAAATCCCCCTGGCGTAACAGAGGGAAGATTTGTGAACCATGGTCAGTGGAACTGGAGGTTGGGGCCTCTAACCACCAATCAGATTTTTAGCCACCGGAATTATGTCAATTAGAAGCCAGCGTAGGGACCCGCCACACTGCTGAGGGCCTGTTGGAGAAACTGCAACGCAAAAATGGCCAGAATGGGGGAAAAATCAATGCCTCCCAGGGGCGGGATAAAGGAGCGGAAAATATTTAAATAGGGATCGGTCACGGGGCTGAGAAAGCCCATGATGTTGCCAGCCCACTCCGCAGTTTGAAACCAGGACAGCAAAATACGGACAAATAACAACACCAGGTAAATGTTGATGAAGCTGACGAGGGTAGAAAGGAGTAGGTCCATAGTGGCAATGGTGATATCGATAGCAATGAACAATTTCTCCCCATCTTAACCCGACCCTAGGAGTTTGTTGCTCCACTGGCACAAATTTGCCGGGCAATGGTGAGGGCGCTGTAACTTACCCCAGCGGTGCCTTCCCCCGGATGCACGGAATCCCCCACTAGCCAAAGGTTACGAATGGGGGTACGGGGAGCAAAGCCAAAGGGCCCAAAGGTGGTCAAACGCTGGCCTACTCCGCCGACGATGCCTTGGTCCCGGGCAGTGTAACGGTCAAATGTGCGGGGAGTGGCACTTTCTTGGTGAACAATGGTGGATTCATCCAAATTGAAATATTCTCCCAATCTGGAGATCGCCGTGGTTGTGTAACTTTCCTTGAGAGCCTGATATTGTTCCCGGGAAGCATTCCACCAGGGGGCCACGTCGGTGAAGGAAGAAGCAATTACAGTTCTACAGCCCCGGGGAGCCCGGCCATCCCCTGGTTTACTAACACTGACAAAGAGAGAATTATTTTCGCCAATGGGGCCTTGGTGATCGTACAAAAACTGTAGATGGGGAGCACAGTCTGGGGGAATGGCATCTTCCTTGACGCCTAAATAGATGACAAAAGCACCCGAGCCCGAGGGTAAATTAGTCACTCTTTTTTGATAACCGGGTAATGGTTGATCTAGTGCTTGGAGTAAATTCTGCACCGTTAAATTGGCCACCACCTGCTGGGCTTTTTCTTGACGTACTTCTCCGCTCCTTACGTCCCGCACCGTCACCCCCTCTACATAGCCTTGGCCACAATGGATCTGCTCTACTCGCTGACTGCAAAATAATTCCCCTCCATGGTTTTTCAGCGCTTCCACCAGGCGATCGCCTAGGGTTTGCATACTGCCCTGGAGATGCCATAGACCCTGGGGCCCTTGGGAAACGCTCAAGGCCGTAGCGGCGTATAACAAAGCTGTCTCATCAGCCCCCACCTGGGAATAGAGTTTTAACTGTAAATCAAGAAAAGTTTTTAACCTTTGGTCTGACCCCAAACCCAATAATCGGAGGGTATCCCCCACCGTGAGAGGCACAAAGGGAGCCGTGAGTAGGGTATCCGGCCGCAATGCCCCCAACAACTGGCCCAAATCCCACATACTGCGGGGGGGCAATACAGGATCTCGCCCCTGGAAACGCCAACTAATTTGGAACAACGTTTGTAGCAACTGCCAAAATCTGCCACTCCCTGGAAATTGCTGTTCCCTTTCCCTTTGCCATCGCTCAGGATCATGCCAAACGTTAATCGGTTGCTTTTCCCCTGGCAAAAAAACTGCACAGGCGGGATCGCACAGGGTTGCTTCCGGCAAATCCACTTGCAACTGGCGGAAAATGCGGTGGTGAATTCCCCCTGGCTCTAGGCCCGCCACCTGGGTGGCCCCCACATCGAAAATAAAACCCCGTCGCCGAAAGGTGGATGCACAACCCCCCACTATGGCCGCCTGTTCATAAACTTTGACTCGATAACCCTGTTGGGCTAACAGGGCCGCCGTTGTCAGACCACCAATGCCAGCACCAATTACAACTACGGATTGAGATTCAGCATTGCTAGGGACCATGGGAAAAGGACAGTGGGGAAATTTTCTTTACATTTCTTAATGTAACTGGTTGCAACGGTTCCTGGCCCAGGCATTGTTCAAGATTCTGTCAATAGTCAATTGATTTGGTGGAGTAAATGCGATAGGCTCGGCTCCAACAGTGGCAAGCATTGGTAAATAGTTTTCAACGTTAACAACAGCAACTTAAATCCCCCTTGAATAGGATTTGGAATTACCCATGGGTCAGTATTCTGCGGTTCTGTGGCGGCGGGTTTGGGGCATTGCCTTGGTTCAGGGCTCAGTAACTTTGATGTGGATAACTTACCGCCTTTACCTGGGGGACTTGCTCAAGGGCTGGGGATTCTCGCCGGAGTTTGTGGTGGGATTGCTAACCTTTGAAATGGTTTTGGGGGTGGTGATGGAACCTCTCTTTGGGGCCCTGAGCGATCGCCAACAGCAAAATTTAGGCACTCGATTCCCATTAATTTCCTTGGGGGTGATTCTCGCCGCCGGTTTTTTCCTCTTAATTCCCTTAGTATTTTTCCTGCCCATTGCCAACGTAGCTCGGTTCTTACTCCCCAGCCTGGCGATCGCCTGGGCCATAGCTATGACCTTATTTCGTAGTCCCACCATGGTGCTGATTGGTCAATGTGCGCCAACCAACCAACTGCCTTTAGCCATGGGAGTTTTGAGTTTGGTGGGAGGGATAGTTGCTACATTTCGGCAACCGATGGGTAAGTGGTTATTAAGTTTGGGGAGTTTACCAGCTTTTTTACTCGGTTCAGTAGTGCTATTGGGGGCCAGCCTATTTTTAAGTCGAGTTTTACCACCAATTGAAAAGAAAGAGGCAATAAGTCCGGCAACGGTGAGAGCTTTTCCTTGGATTGCCATGGTCAATATTGCTCTATTTGCCATTGGCACCACCTGGGGCACTAGGGTGTTAATGCTAGTTTTAACCAAACAATTGGAGGGAATTAGTAATGGCTTAATGGGTTTGCAATTTCTGTTGGCATTAATGGCCCTACCTGCAGGGTGGTTAATCCGTAAAACAGGTCATCCAGTGGCATCCCTCACCACAGCTTTGGGACTTTTAGTGCTGACTTTGTTCTGTTTGTTAAACGGATTTTGGTTACCGGCGATCGCCTTCTCCTGGTTATTGGGTTCCAGCATTTTAAACAATGGTTTAATTCCTTTGCTACTGGAAATTCTCCAGGGTAATCAGACCGGTGTGGGCATCGGTTTATATTTTGGCTGTGTGGGTCTAGCGGGGGACGTTTTTACCCGTTATTGGTCAACTCAGTCCAGCCAGATGCACGGGGGGTTGGGACTGGCAATGTTGGTAATGTCTACCTTGCTTTGTGCCCGATATTGGCAAGGATTCAGAGTCCCAAACAAAAAAGGAGCAGGAGATTAAATTCCCCCACTCCCCTTTATTTAATTTATTTAAGAAAATCACACAGTAGTCTCAAGTAGTCTGATTAACTCAAAAGACTAGATCACTAGGGTTGAACTTTGACGGTGGCAAAGTCCGTGGTGGGAATGTGGGGAGCAGTTAATGCTTCGGCATAGACCCGGGGATTGGTTTCCGCAATTTGCACGTAGGATTGGCGCACTTGGCTGTTCACCGCTACCGTGGTGGCATCGTAGGTTTGGGTGGCCAACTTGGGATAGAGTCCCACAGCGATGATGGGTAACAGGAAGCAAGCGGCAATGAATACTTCCCGGGGCCGGGCATCATCATAGATGGCATTGCCGGGGAGCACACAACTGGTGCCAAAACAAACCGCTTCTTGGTCAGAATTAGCAGACAGATTGTCCTGCTCCAGATTGCAAGAAGGGGGAATGTTGTTGCCGTAGAAAAGTTGGCGCAACATGGACAACAGGTAAATCGGGGTGAGTACTAAGCCCACAGCTGCCAGGAACACGGTCACCGTTTTAAAAGGAGTGCTGTAAATGTCGCTGGAACTTACGCCGACAAATACTGCCAATTCACTCACAAAACCGCTCATGCCAGGTAAGGCTAAAGAAGCCATAGCACCCATGGTGAAGAGGGCAAAAACCGTGGGCATTACTTTGCCAATGTTACCCATCTGGGCCAAGGAAAGGGTGTGGGTACGGTCGTAGGTAACCCCAGCCAGGAAGAAGAGCACAGCGGCGATTAAACCGTGGGAAAGCATTTGCAACATGGCTCCACTGATGCCCAAATCGGTGAAGGAAGCAATACCGAGGAGCACAAAGCCCATGTGGGAAACGGAGGAGTAGGCCAAGCGGCGCTTCATGTTGTCCTGGGCAAAGGAGGAGAAACCACCGTAGATAATGTTAACTACCCCAAGGATGACCAAAATAGGGGCAAAGTAAACGTGGGCATCTTCCAACAGACCAAGGTTCAAGCGAATTAGGCCGTAACCGCCCATTTTCAGCAGCACCCCAGCCAAAATCATGGATACAGGGGCAGAGGCCTCACCGTGGGCATCGGGTAACCAGGTATGGAAAGGGAAAATGGCTAATTTAACGCCAAAGGCAATAAGTAAACCGGCGTATAAAAACAGTTCTAAGGCGATCGGGTAATCTTTCAGACCCAATTCCGCAATGTCAAAGGTAGTTACATCACCGTAGAAAGCTAAGCCCAGGGCGGCAACCAAAATGAATACGGAGGCGGCGGCGGTGTAGAGCAAAAACTTCATGGCGGCATACTGCCGTTTTTGGCCACCCCAGATACAAACTAGGAGGTAAACCGGTACCAATTCCAGTTCCCACATGATGAACAGTAGGAGCATGTCCTGGGCCACGAACACGCCAATCTGGGCCGCATAAAGCACCAACATTAGGAAGTAGAAGAGGCGGGGCTTATGGTCCACCTGCCAGGCGGCAAAGATGGAAAGGGTGGTAACCAGTCCGGCTAGTAACACTAGGGGCATGGAGATGCCATCCACGGAAACACTCCAACTGAGCCCAAATTGGGGAATCCAGCTAAATTTTTCCTGGAGCTGAAAACCGGTACTGCTGATGTCGTAGTTAGTCCAAAAAACGTAGCTCATCAAAACAAAATCCGCTAGACCCACACCAAGGGCATACCAGCGGACTTGTTTCCCGTCTTTGTCGGGAATTAACGGAATGAAGAGGGCGGCGACTAACGGCAGGGCAATCATCGTTGTCAGCCAGGGGAAGTGTTCCAACATGGTAATAAGAATAAATACCTAGTGATCTTCCTCCGATTATATTAAACTTTGTAAACTTTTGAGAATTTTTTTTGAGATTTTCCCTATAGAAGTCAGAGAATGGGCTCTATCCATGTGAATAAGTTCTTTGACCTAGGTTTTTCCTCGCCTAACCTTGTTAAATTTTTGCCAATTTTCTGGCGATCGCCTGGCGGATCTCTAGGAGATTACCAGTAGAATTCGGCTATGTTTGACAATCTCTGCAAATTCCTCGCTGAATCCTTTTCCGAAGACTATGCCGCCTGGTTACTGGGACGACCCATTAAATTGACTAAGCTGAGTCCGACGGAACTATCTTTGGAGCCAATTCGGGCTGACTCTCTGATTTTGGAGCAATCGGAAGACTTGGTGTTGCATCTGGAATTCCAAACGGAGCCTGACCCCACCATGGGCTTTCGGATGTTGGACTATCGGGTAAGGGTTTATCGCCGTTTCCCCCAGAAGACGATGCACCAATTTGTCATCTACCTGAAACGTAGTAACAATGACTTGGTTTATCAGGATAGTTTTCAGTTGGGAGAGACTGTGCACCGTTACCAAGCGATCCGGCTCTGGGAGCACCCCTCGGAGATATTCCTCCAAAGCCCAGGGCTATTGCCCCTAGCGGTATTGACGCAGACCTCTGACCCTACATTAAAATTGAGGGAAGTGGCGACTGCATTGGAACAGATTGAAGATAATCGAGTTAAGGCAAATCTCATGGCGGCAACCTCTGTTTTTGGAGGAATTCTGCTGACCCCTGAGCTGATCAAGACAATTCTAAGGAGTGAAATTATGAAGGAATCCGCTGTTTATCAGGAAATTCTACAGGAAGGGGAACAAAGAGGCTTACTTAAAGGCAAATTAGAAGGAAGGCTGGAGGCAAAACTAGAAACTATACCTTTGTTGAAAAAATTGGGGTTGACAATCGCCGAAATTGCCAAGGAGTTAGATATTGATGTTGAACTGGTTAATCGGTTTGTTGCTAACCAAAACAACTAAAATTTGATACGGTTATCGGTTAGCACGTCCTTTGGTGGATCTATGGCGATCGCCTTTAGGATTTTAAAAGGCTAAACCGCGGTAAATGACATCTACGGCAAAGCTCAAACCAATGCTTTTCAGTTCCAGGCGATCACTGGCCTGATAATTGAGGATTAACCAATCACCGTCATCATTTTTGTGATAGAGATCAATTTCCACACTGGTGGAGCTGACCAAAAGATAGTCCTGCAACATGGGATTATGGGCATAGAGCCGAAATTTGCCACCCCGGTCATAGGCTTCGGTACTGGGGGATAAAACCTCCACAACCAGGCAGGGATAGGTAATAAATTGTGTTGACTTCCGATCCCTTGGATCACAGGTGACGCTGACATCGGGACAGGTGTAGTTTTGGGTGTTGACAATCTGAATTTTTAAATCTGAATTACCTATTTCGCAATCACCGCCATCAAGATGATTACAAAATAAAGTCGATAGGCGGACACTAATGACACTGTGGTTTTTACTGCCGCCCCCCATGGCATAGATCTGCCCATCAAAATATTCGTGCTTCTCCCTCTGCCGTTCTTCCCATTGCAAATATTCCTCTGGGCTAAGTTTGGGAAATGGGGCAGATGGGGAGTGAGCAATCATGGTGGGTTATTGATTGAAAATTAATCATCGAAATGACTGACGATCGCCTGGGCAAACTCGGAGCATTTTAGGGGTTTATCCACCTTCGGTTCCATTAACCGGGCTAAATCGTAGGTAACTTCCCGATTGGCGATCGCCGCTCCGATACCTTTTTTAATCAGATCAGCGGCCTCCTGCCAGCCCATAAATTCCAGCATCATTACGCCGGAAAGGATCACAGAGCCGGGGTTGATCCGGTCTAAACCAGCATGTTTGGGGGCAGTGCCGTGGGTGGCTTCAAAAATGGCTGCACTATCCCCAATGTTAGCTCCGGGGCCCATGCCCAAACCTCCCACCACAGCGGCGGCGGCATCGGAAAGGTAATCCCCGTTCAAATTCATGGTCGCCAGAATGGAATACTCATCGGGGCGGGTTTGGATCTGTTGGAAAATACTATCGGCAATGCGGTCATTGACCATGACTTTTTCTTTCCACTGGCCATTACCATGGGATTCCCAAATGGAATTTAAAACCTGCTCCACTTCTTGTTTAATGACCGCTTGTTTTTCTTCGGTCAAAGTGTCATAACCGGGGTCAATCATGTGGGCGTTGGCCTCAATGGTTAAGTCCGGATTACTTTCCTTATTGCCCAAAATCCAAGATTCCCGTTCCGTAACGCATTCCGCCCGAAATTCCGTCGTAGCCAACTCGTAACCCCAATCCCGAAACGCCCCTTCGGTGAACTTCATAATGTTGCCCTTATGGACCAACGTCACCATCTGTTTTGCTTTCGGCAAGCGCAATGCATGGAGAATAGCCCGCCGCACCAACCGTTGGGAACCAGTCTTACTAATCGGTTTAATACCAATGCCAGAGTCGAGGCGAATTTGTTTTTTGCCCAAAGCTGGAGTTGTGGGAATCAGTTCATCGTTAAGGTAAGCGATTAACTTTT
This sequence comes from Synechocystis sp. FACHB-908, assembly GCF_014698595.1. Lineage (NCBI taxonomy): Bacteria > Bacillati > Cyanobacteriota > Cyanophyceae > Synechococcales > Merismopediaceae > Synechocystis > Synechocystis sp. FACHB-908. The sequence continues at coordinate 95,974 of NZ_JACJTH010000021.1, forward strand.
TCGCCCCTTCCGTACCTTCCGCCCATTCAATGCCTAGGTAAATATCTTCCGTATTTTCCCGATAAACGATAATGTCTAATTTTTCCGGGGTTTTGTGGGGAGACGGAGTACCGGGATAGTAACGACAGGGCCGCACACAGGTGTAGAGGTCAAAAATTTGTCTCAGGGCCACGTTTAGGGAACGGATACCACCGCCCACCGGGGTTGTGAGAGGCCCTTTGATGGCTACCCCATACTCCTTAATCGCTGTTAAAGTGTCTTCCGGTAAATACTGATAAGTGCCGTACAATTCACAGGCTTCGTCCCCGGCATAGACTTTGAACCAGTTGATTTTCCTCTCGCCGCCATAGGCCTTGGCGATCGCTGCATTGATGACTAATTCCGTAGCGGGCCAAATATCAACCCCGGTGCCGTCCCCCCGGATGTAGGGAATAATCGGATCGTTGGGTACTACGGGCTTACCTGCAACAAAGGTGATTTTTGACCCAACGCTGGGGGGCTGAAGTTTTTCGTACATAGCAAATTGTCATTGAAAAAACGGCACGGAGCAGATCATAATCCTTTCTGGAGGCTCTGATTGCATTGGCTGTTACGAAATTTTTATCCCATTGCGGAACTGAAAATCACTCCACTAGTAAGGAGAATTTCTATAACAGACCCTAGGTTCTTCTATTTGGTTATCTTCATGCTTGCATGAGTGGAGAGAAAATCAATAAAGTATTGCCAATTGTACATACATTTGTTAAACTGGGGGCATGAATCCAAAAATTGATGGGTTTGAGTGGGATGAAGGCAACGAACAAAAATGCCAGAAACACGGATTGACCAAAGCTGACATTGAAGCGTTTTTCAAAAATCAAGTTTGGATTGCGCCAGATGTTAAACACTCTCTCCAAGAAGAAAGGTTTCTCGCTGTTGGTTATTCTGATTCTGGCAGGCCCATGTTTGTCGTCTTTACCTTACGTATTCAGGATGAAAACACTCTATTGCGCCCTATCAGTGCCCGTTATATGCATCAAGGAGAAGTACAAAAATATGAACAAGCCTTTACCAAAAATGAACAGTGATCAAGAAGCAGAAGATCTTTTGGAGCAGGATTTGACAGACTATTTAGTCCCAGAGAACTTTACCAAGACAACTTTTGAGTTTGCCCCTAAGGACAAAAGTATTACCCTGCGCTTGTCATCGGAGCTTTTGACTGCGGTTAAAAATACCGCTAGCGCTCAAGGAATGAATTACCAAAAGTACATCAGGGAGGTTTTGGAACAATCGGTACTTCGCCCTTAAATTAGCCCCAACTTTACATCAGTACCATGGCGAGTTAAAAAGAAACTTGACCAATCTGGAAATTGGATGAGTAATTCCCTATTAACCCAACCGACTCAGGAGAGCGTACAGCAAATTTTTGCCCGCATTGCGCCCCAGTATGATGACCTCAACACATTTTTGAGTTTTGGCCAGCACCATATTTGGAAGGCCATGGCGGTGAAGTGGAGCGGCGTATCACCTGGCGATCGCCTGTTGGACGTGTGTTGTGGCAGTGGGGATTTGGCTTTCCAGGGGGCAAAAGTGGTGGGCACTAGGGGAAAAGTTGTTGGACTAGATTTTTGTGCAGAATTATTGGCGATCGCCGCTGGGAAACATAAAAGTAAATATGCCCATTTGCCCATGCAATGGCTGCAAGGAGATGCCCTGGCATTACCCTTCTCTGACAATGAATTTGACGGAGCTACTATGGGTTACGGCCTCCGGAATGTGGGCAATATTCCCCAAGCGCTGACGGAGTTGCAACGGGTGCTCAAACCGGGTAAGAAAGTGGCCATCCTGGATTTTCACCAGCCAGGTAATGCTCTGGCGGCCAACTTTCAGCGTTGGTACCTGGCTAATGTGGTGGTGCCCATGGCCAAACAATGGCGGTTAACTGAAGAGTACGCCTATCTGCAACCCAGTTTGGACCGCTTTCCCACTGGCCCTAAACAAGTACAATTTGCCCTAGAAGTCGGGTTTGCCAAAGCTGTCCACTATCCCATCGCCGCTGGTTTAATGGGGGTTTTAGTGGCGGAAAAATAGGTACAGAATTAGTTTGATTTGCCAAAAGTTGGTGAACCGATCAAACAATGCCTGTAAAATTTGATGTCGATCAATTGCTGGCGATCGCCTAATCGCGCTATTGGTAAGAGTAGCGGAGGTGTCATTATGTTCAAAACCATTTTATTTCCCCTAGACCGGAGCCGAGAAGCAAGGGATGCGGCCCAGATGGTGGCGGATTTAGTCAAAATCCACCAAAGCCAGTTAATTCTGCTGTCAGTGGTGGAAAAAAATCCCCCCGGCCAAGACCACGAAGCCCATGGCATGGATTCCCCGGAAGCGGTGGCTAAATTACTGGAGGCGGCCCAGGCGGTTTTTTCCCAACAGGGCATTGCCACCAAAACCATTGAACGGGAAGGCATGGCTTCTTTCACCATCTGTGACGTGGCCGATGAGGTGAATGCTGACCTAATCGTGATGGGCTGTCGGGGTTTGGGTCTCACCACCGAAGGAGTGGCGGAAAGTGTCACTGCTAGGGTAATTAATCTTTCCCCCTGCCCAGTGCTGGTGGTGCCCTAGGGTCAGGGCAAAATTCCCATGGCGGAAATCAGTGACCCTGGGAACGGGGATTGGCTCGATCAAGCTTGGCAGGAAGACCATGGCCAACCTATATCCCTGGCCCGCCCGGATATCCTCTCTGGGTTAAAGGTCATTGCCCCTGCCTGTACCGACTCCACCAACCAAATACTCTGGGATTTACGACATCAGGGTTATCACCCGCCCCTAGTGGCGATCGCCAGGGAACAAACCGCTGGCCGGGGGCAATGGGGTCGGACTTGGCAGTCTCCTCCGGGGGGATTGTACCTATCTCTGTGGTTAGCCACTGATTTACCAATCAGTTATGGTCCCCATCTAGTTCTATGGAGTGCCTGGGGCATTGCCCACGCGCTGATTCAGCACGGTATTCCAGTGCAAGTTAAATGGCCCAATGACCTGTTATTGAAGGGGAAAAAATTAGCTGGCATTAAAACCGAAAGCAAAATCAATGGGAACAGAATCACCGCCGCCATCATTGGGGTGGGCATTAACTGGACTAACCCAGTACCAGCCACTGGCATTGCCCTAGGGCCCTTTTGTGAAGCGGAATCAATCCAGAGTATCAACAGTCTGACGGATTTAGCTGAAATTACCCTGGCGGGGCTCACCCTTGGTTGGCATCGTTACCAAAGAGAAGGCATTGCAGGCATTTTGGTAGATTATCTCCAATTATTTGCCCATCGGGGCCGGGAAATTAGCCTAACCCAGGGAGTTGGCATAATTGAATCCGTCACCGCCCAGGGAGAATTGGTGGTGCTGATTGGTCAACGACGGGAAATAATCCTCCCCGGCACCGTCAGTCTGGACTACGATCACGCCGGATAACGGCTAAAATACTTACAAGTCAACGCCTATGCCCCCACCATGAACCGACGCAACACCGAATTGGCCAATCCCATTCCCCAGGCCGCCTTGCGGGCCTCCGTAGACTTGACCACCTGGGGCAATATCGGCTTTTGGGTGCAGATTGTTTTGGGAGCCTTTTCCGTAGTCACGTTTTTGTTTGCTGGTTTTAGTCTAAGTGGCCCCAACCGCACTACAGGTATTGAAGCGGGCATCCTTTCAGCCTTTATTTCCATTGTCCTGTTGGGGTTTGGCATTTTCTTTTCCACTCGCTACCGTCGCTTAGGGCGTAACCTCAAGGACTCGGAGGCCACTAAGCATCCCCGCCGGGCCGATATTCTCAAACTGATTCGTATTGGCTTAATCATCAACTTAGTGGGCATGGGTACCGCCATCATTGGGGGAGCGGCCATGAGTGGCATTGTGTTGGGGAAAGCCCTCAGTGTACCACCGGGAACCTTTGCCTCCGCCGCTGACCCCAACCGCTTTGTTCAGTCTACGGATCTCCTCGCTATTCAGGCCAACATCAACACCATCATTGCCCACTTCACTGGTTTGTTGTCGTCCCTGTGGTTGCTAGACCGTCTGAACAAGTAATTTTTAAACGCACTGTGTTGTTGCCATCCTCATCCAGGGGCACTTCAATCACTTCCTGGGTGAGACTTTCAATAGCCGTCAACAGGGAACGCAGGTTGGGGGTACTAGCTCCGGTGTCCACATAGAGGCGATCGGACAAAGTCGCTAAACGCTTCCAGGTGGTGAACAGTTTACCTACGGATTGTTCTAGTTGGGTGGCCTGTTTGAGCAAATCCGCCGCAGTGTTGAGGCAATCCAACCGTAGGGCTTCCTGTAAAGCCAGTTCCATATCCAGCGGAAAAGCTTTCAGGGTTTGCACCTTGGCCGCCGCATCCAAATATTTAGACAAATTACGGGCGGAAGTGGTGAGATATTTAACCGTGTCCACATCGGGGGAGGCGATCGCCTCTTCCTGGAGGGCTTGCAAATGGGTTTCTGGTACTTTTTCTAGTTCCTTCACCAGGGGGGCTAAGTGTCGGGGGGAGACGGTGCCATCGGTGGCTTTTTCCTTGAGCACATCGGGCAAGAGTTCCGAGCTCATGGCAGTCCACTCATCGGCCAACTGCTTCACTTCCCGTCGGGTAATGCGATCGCCGTTATGGGCCGCATCACTGACTAACTTTTGCACCTCCGGATCAGCCTTAGCGGTTTCCACAAAGGCCCGTTTGCTGAAATTGTTGATGGAATTGGGGTCTAATTGTCCTTCAGTGATTAAAGTATCGGCACTATTGGCCAGCTGAATGAGGGCATAGGCCTGGGCTTTGGAAATTTCCCGTTGCTTGAGCCAATTTAAAAAGCCAGTGCCCCGACCTTCACCACCAATTTTTTCTCGGTCCCGCACCGCCCGGAGAATGCGACCCCGCCAGATTTCCGTTTGCAGATCAAAGCGCTCACACAGTTGCCAAAAATCCTCCAACTGTTGCTGAAACTCGTGCTCTTGGATCTCTTCGTCCGCAGGATCGGGCAGTGCAAAGTTAATGTCAGCGGGAATTTCCAGCGCGGCGGTAATGGCTTCAGGGGAAGGCGCAAGCTCAACCATAGGGCTAATCTTTAATCTGGTTAATGTTTGGGGACAGCAGAGCAACTGCTTAGGGAAAGCAATGATTGCCAAAGCCTTACCAAGCTATCACAAGGGGGAGATCTTCCTGGTCGGTCGTCCCAAAATAGGGCTAAGACAGTCCTATCAGGGGTTAATTTTGCGGACTCTCCAGGGGAGGCAATTCTGATTCCGTCGACAAAGGAGACTCAACCCTAGGGGCAGGGGGAGCGACGGGGGTAAGGGGAACCGGGGAAGGTTGGTTAAAACTGCGCCATTCCTGCAAAAAGCTTTGGGCACTGTTATAGGCGGCGCTTTCAGCCGGAATTTGCTGGAGGGCACGGATAGCCTGCTGGTAGTTACCAGACTGGGCTTGTTCCTGGGCTAGGGATAAAATTTGATAGCTCCAATTGTTGACCAACTGCAACCTTTGACCACCAACATCGCTACTACGGGGGACTTGGCGAATCAGTTGCACCGCCTGGCCAAGGGAATCCACGGTTCGGGAAGATGCCAATTCCTGGGCCCTCCTCAGGTTGTTTTGGGCGTTAATTTCTGCTTGCCAACGGCTAATTTGCAGACGGGCTTCCCCGGACAGGGCCCGGTTTCCTTCTATTTGACGGGCGGTACTAATGGCCGCTTCATAATTTTGGGCATTGGCCAAGGCGATCGCCTGGTCGAGGATGGGTTGGTCAATGCGACGCTGGATGGTGGCCTGCCATTGATTAATGCTTTGGCGGGCTTCGGAATATAAAGCTCGGCCCCTGCCAATCCGTTCCGCTTGCTGAATAGCCTGTTCTAGATTGCCCCCATTAGCCAATTCCCTTGCCTGCCGCAAAATCGGCCGGTCTTCATCAATTTGGATGCGCTCTGTCCAGTTGGCAATGTCCCGGGCCGCTTCTTGATGACGGGGGTTATCCGGGGTAATTAATTTGGCTTGGGCGATCGCCTGGTTGAGGGCGCTGACGGTCCCAATTTCAGCGGTGTTGCGGGCCTGGGCCAACTGTTGTAGAGCAGTTTCTTCCTGACGCCAATCCTTAACCAGTTCCTGGGCGAGGGCATAGTAGGGGCGACTACTATCCGTCAACTTTTCTGCGGTGGTAATGGCCAATCCTAAACCTTCCACTGTGCCCATTTGAGCTTCCAAACCGGCTGTGGCGAGAATTTGCCAATCATTTAAATCTTGGGCGGGAAAGTAAGATTCCGGCAAACGACTCAGGGTACTGTTCAAAGTTTGCCAATCTTGACCCTCAATCATGGTTTCAATGGAGCCGGTTAATTTATCCACCGCTTGGGCGATTAATTTCTGCGCTTCTTGGTAGGCGTAGCTATCTTTGGGAATTTTGGCCGCATCTTCGATCGCCTTGAGCCAATTATCCGTACCTCCCCGGCGCAGAATGCGATAGGCATTGTCTAATTTACTACTTTCCTCCTGGGCAATTTGAATATTGCGGATAGCTTGGTCGTATTTGGTGGTAGCCCAAAAGGTGTTATCCAGATTCAACAAACGCACCGCATTGCGAAAGGCACTATTCCAACGGGAATTGCGTAGATCATTTTCCACTTCGCCATAGATGGTTTCCCCTTCCTGCCAAAGGCCCCGCCAAGCGGCAATCCTTTCCTCCACCAAGTCGTAGGCCTGCACATGGTCGGGAATTTTCTCCGCTGCGGCGATCGCCTCTTCCAGTAGTCCTTTTTGGAAAAAATCCTCGGCCAAATCCAATAAATCCGTGGCCCAGGCTTCAATATTACGGTTCACCTCCACCGCCAGGGGATGATCCTTGGGCAAGGCTGCCAAAAGATTAATGGCCCGCAACAGCCCATCAACGGTTTTTTCTTCCGCCGATAACTGGGCACAGTAAAGCCGCATGGACGCCGAAGCCACCGGCCAAAACACCCGGTTACATTGGGGACTTTTGGGCAAAACCAACAACCAATTGGTGGAAGCCAGACCGATTCCCCCCGACATCAAAATCAGAAAAATCGCCCAAAACTGAAGGGGCAACCGTTGCAGTGGCAGACCAGACTGGAAATAGCGGGCAATAGGGAGGTTAAAGGTCTTATTCATCTGCAATTACAGGGGAAAAACTAGTCAGCTACGGCCACCTAGGCGATCGCCAGCTAGGGTCAAACAAAACCGAGTTACTAATTGGCACCACATTTTTTCTGGCCAATCTTAACATTACTTGACCTGAGAGGATTTTAACCCAGAGATGGCGCTAGGCTGGGGTCAGACTGCTTTGCCCCGGCCATTTTCTGAGGAGGCAACCCGGTCAAAGTTAACCGTACTCCTAAAGTTAGCAATGGGGCACAGCGCCATGGTTTTCTGCAAAAAAGCTTTTCTCACCATTGGTGCTGTTAATTTTGCTGAAGTGGTGGCTTTTTATCAATCTCTTCTGGAACAAGAACCCCAGCCCTACTCCCCCGGACGTTATGGTGAATTTCAGTTGCCAGGGATGGTATTGGCAATTTTTTCCCCCCACCCAGACCATGCCCAGGAATTTTCCTGTTCTGACCGTAGTGGCTTTAGCCTTTGTTTAGAAGTGGCTGATTTACCCACGGCGATCGCCAGCATTGGTAAGTTCCATCTCCCTATCGCTGAAAACAACATTACCTATGCCAGCCACGGGCGAGAAATTTATCTTTATGATCCAGCGGGAAATCGTCTCATTCTCCACGAAAATTGTTAGGGCTTGTTTAGAAAATGGCTTGAAGTTGAGCCCAACCAGGCGATCGCCAATTTGAAAAAAGGCATCGGGCAAAACTGAGGTTACACTGTGGAAGACCGCCCATCTTTCCTTCCCTAACCCAGGCCAATGGTGCTATCTACCGTCAACCTTACCCTGATTGAAGAACTGGCCGCCCAAGCCCTGGCCCTGGAAGATTTGACTCCTGAGCAGGGTTTGCTACTCTTGCAATGTGATGATCCCGGAGGTTGGGAGGTGATCCGGCAATACGGCGATCGCCTACGGCGGAAATTGGTAGGGGAAACGGTCACCTATGTGGTCAATCGCAACATTAATTTCACCAATATTTGCGAGCAACATTGTAATTTTTGCGCTTTTCGTCGGGATGACGGACAAACGGGAGCCTACTGGTTAACCGACTCGGAAATTTTCAACAAAACTAAGGGCGCAGTGGCCCAGGGAGCAACGGAAATTTGTCTCCAGGGGGGGTTAAATCCCCAGGCAAAAATTAATGGTTCCAGCTTGGCCTATTACGTCAACTTAGTCGAAACCATCAAGGGACAATTTCCCCAGCTCCATCTCCACGGCTTTTCTCCCCAGGAAATTCAATTTATCGCCCGCCAGGATGGTTTGACCTATGGAGAAGTGTTAATGGCCCTCAAATTCTCTGGGTTGGATTCCTTACCCGGCACGGCAGCAGAAGTATTGGTGGACCGGGTAAGGCGTATTATTTGCCCGGAAAAAATCGATAGTCAGACTTGGTTGGAGATCATCGGTTTAGCCCATCGCCACGGTTTACCCACCACCAGTACCCTCATGGCAGGGCACGTTGAAACCCCAGAGGAGATTATTACCCACCTCGATCGCCTACGCCAAAGGCAACAAACAAGTCTAGCCCAAGGTTATGCCGCCAGTATTACTGAATTTATCCTCCTGCCCTTTGTGGGGGAAAAAGCGCCCCCTAGCCTGAGGAAAAGGGTCGGCAGAGACCAGCCGGATTTAGATCAAGCCCTACAAATTATGGCGATTGCCCGTTTGTATCTAGGAAAATGGATTGTCAATCACCAACCAAGCTGGGTCAAACTGGGGCTGACGGGAGCCACCACCGCTTTGGAATGGGGCTGTAATGATTTGGGCGGAACCCTGATGGAAGAACACATCACCACCATGGCCGGGGCTAAAGGGGGAACCTGTCTGACCGCCACCCAACTGCAGAATGCCATCATCTCCACTGGTCGCCCCTATCAACAACGCACTACCCTCTATGAACATCTCAACGCGAATTTAAATAAAATTGGACTAAAATAAATCCTGAGGAAGTTTAAGCAGGTAATTACCTAATTTCCACCTTCCTCTTCCCTTTGTTTGAGTTAGCTACAGCGGATCTTTACCTGGATTAGCAAGATTGGCATTAGTAATTTCCATGAATCGATCAAATCCTACTCCTCTCACTGCCCGCTTTGGTGATGCTCTGGTATTGGCCAACCAACTACACGCCGAACAATGCCGCAAAGGTTCCCGGGTGCCCTACATCAGTCATTTGTTGGGGGTGACAGCCCTGGTATTGGAAATGGGAGGCAGTGAAGATGAGGCGATCGCCGCTTTGCTCCATGATGCAGTGGAAGACCAAGGGGGCATGGAAACCCTGGCCATGATCGAAAATCAATTTGGCCGAACGGTGGCGGCTTTAGTCCGAGACTGTTCAGACAGTACCACCACACCCAAGCCTCCCTGGGAACAACGAAAGCAAGAACATTTGGAAAAAATGCGTCAGGCTTCCCTAGCGGTGCTGAAAATTTCCTTGGCAGATAACCTCCACAATGCCCGCACCATCGCCATTGATTTACGTCGCCATGGAGATGAAATTTGGCAAAAGTTTAATCGGGGTAAATCCGGCATTCTTTGGTACTATCAATCCATCTGGAGCATTTACCAAGACCGTAACCCCAATGCTTGGTCCAATGAGTTGATTGATATCATCGACGGCTGGCGCTATGGCAAATTGTGATGATTTTTAGCAAAAGTATTGTAGATAAAGAATCATGAAAATGGCTAAATCAACCGTCACTTACTGGAACCCGTTAACTTCAAACAATCAAAACGAGTGGCATCCCATCGAAGGTCTTGAAGGCATGGCCAAAGAAATAACACTGAGTATCGATGGTGAAACAGGTGAATATACCCGTTTAACCCGCTTTTTTCCCAAGGCCGACACAACACCGTTGGGAAGCAAAAGTCATGACTATCCCGAAGAGGTATTTATCGTGAGCGGTCGCCTATATGATTAAGCCTTTGAGATGTGGTTAGAAACCGGCCACTATGCTAGCAGACCCCCCGGCGAAATTCATGGGCCTTTTAAAACAGAGGAAGGATGTGTGGTTCTTGAAGTGTCTTTCCCAAACAAAATAGGTAATCCGCCCAATGCCTAACTGGGGCGGTGAATGATGTTGGTTCACTCCTCAGCATGGTCGAAAAGAAAATATTGATTCCTGCCTGCCTGCTTTGCACAATACAAAGCTTGGTCTGCTTGTTTGAGCAAGGTTTCCTTGCTACTGGCAAATCTAGAATGGGCTACAGCGATGCCAATGCTACAGGTGACATTGCCGGCCAGATCAACTGCGTGGTGGGAAATATTTCTGGTTTGTAGGGCAGTTTTAATTCTTTGGGCAATGGCGATCGCCCCGAACTGGTCTACCTCCGGCAAGACTAAGACAAACTCTTCCCCTCCGTAACGGGCGACAAAATCAGATCCTGGTTGACGGATACAGCATTGCAATATTTGGGCAATCTCCGCGAGGCAAATGTCTCCCTGACTGTGGCCATAATGGTCGTTATAGAGCTTGAAATGGTCCACATCCACCATCATCACCGTTAGACTCTTGCCCCTCCCCAGGAAAATCTGCCATTCTTCAGCAAATTGTTGCTCAAAATAACGACGGTTAGGGATACGGGTTAGACCGTCAATGTGGGCTAATTTATTAAGTTCAATATTGGCCAATTCCAAGGATTTGTTAGCAGCAGCCAACTTGTCAGTTCTTTTCTGCACTTCATTTTCTAAATTTTTTACTGCCCGGGAGAGGGATTGTTGGGCAATTTTCTTTTCTTGAATAATAGCGGAGAAAAACAATGCTGTCATGGAAATGACCGCCGTAAACAGTTGGAGAAATATAATCGAGTTATTGCCGGAATCTTGGTTGAATAAACCTTGGCCTTGGGCAGTGGCAAAAATAGCAAAAAAAGCAAAGAAAGCAACAAAAATACTGGCAAAGAAGTCACCAAAATGAAAGACCACAAATAGAATTAGTGGCAAAAACATGTAGGCGACGGGGAAGGAATGATAAAACGATAGAAACCAAACCAAAAAAGTTAAAACAAGGGAGATAACTAGCTTAGTGTTGAAAAAATGATGACGACGAAAATGATAAAATCGAATATTAATTAACACTGGTGTGAAGACAATAATTGCCAGCACACTATTGGACCACCAAGTTATCCAGGAATAGAAAAAGTTTTCCCGAGCAATAATGCCCATTAAAAGTAAAGTGGTAACACCAATAACCGCAGACAAAAACGGACCAATTATGGCCCCCTGAACAAACGCAAGGGTGGTGGAAACCCTTTGGAATGGATTGAGGATAGCCAACGGTTCTTGTATGCTGTCACTGTCTTTGATAATGGTCACAGATTCCTTTTGGGCAACTGATATCAGTTTATTTTTTAGCCAGAGATCCCCTATAAAGGGCTGAAGAGTATTGGCAAAGGCAAAAGCTGTTTCCAAGACCAGAAATTGAGCAATACTAGGGGGCGGATCAAAGGTAGAAAGTACTGAAACTAAACCCAACACTGAGCCAAGAATAATGCCGGGGGTAACCCAATGACCAAAGTGAAAAAACACACCAAAGGTGAGGGCAGAAGGAAACCAAACAGGGGAAATTCTTCCCGGCAATAGAGTGCTAACTAACTGGTCGCTCAGCCTAATTCCTACAACATAAAACAGAGCTACCAGAAGATTTAAAAGAATATTATGTAGGAGGGGATTCTGCCAAAAACTCGCACTGCCACTGCCCTTAATCCAGCGAACCAGTTCATGACGATGAATCGGAGCCCAGTAATCCTGTCTGGCCATAATTGCACTGCCCCCACAGCCTAAAATTTCCCGACGCTTCAGTGTGTCAATTCGTCGAGGGCCTTGTGGTATAGCACCCGACATTAGAGTAAGTATAGGCCTAATTGCTTAGACTTTTTATCTGTTCTAAAAAGACTGGAGCAAATTTAGGGAAAATTGTGTAGGCGGACTGAAAAAACAAAGCCGAAGATGGGATTTGAACCCACGGCCAACTGATTACGAATCAGCTACTCTACCACTGAGCTACTTCGGCGCAACCTAATTCCACTGCAAAATGATAACATTTTCTGTACCAGCTTTCCTGGGGAGAATTTATGCCGCCATTGGTCGTTGCACATTTGGGGCCAAGGGGAACCAACACGGAAACCGTCGCCCTGGTTTATGGGGAACAGCATCAGGAGCGCACTGGGCAGGCGGTGGAGTTTTTTCCCTGTCCCAGCATTGGCAAAACCCTGGAGGCGGCGGCCCAACGCTTGGTGGATGTGGCGATCGTGCCGGTGGAGAATTCGACGGAAGGAGGCATTGCCATTACCCTGGACTGCCTTTGGGCGGCGGAAAATTTAAAAATACAACAGGAATTAGTGCTGCCCATTACCCATGTTTTGCTCAGCCGGGGAAAACTTTTGGCGGATTTAACCAAGGTTGTGTCCCATCCCCAAGCCCTGGGGCAATGCCAGAAATGGTTGGGGGCTCATCTTCCCCAGGTAAGTTTGGTGCCGGCCAATTCCACCACTGAAGCGATTCAGATTATTGGTGATGACCCCACAGCGGCGGCGATCGCCTCTCCTAGGGCCGCCACCCTATTCGATCTTTCTGTACTACAAACGGACATTCAAGATTATCCTGACAATTGCACTCGCTTCTGGGCGATCAGTTCAGAGGGTTATCTTGCTGGAAGCCATACCACCCTTGCCTTTAGTGTTCCCCGCAATGTGCCCGGAGCCCTAGTAGCTCCCCTGCAACTCCTGGCCCAGAGGAATATTAACCTGAGTCGCATTGAATCCCGCCCCACCAAAAGGTCTTTGGGGGAATATGTTTTTTTTATGGATTTAGAAGCCAGCCAAACGGAACCCAGACTCCAGGAAGCCCTAGAAAAGCTCAAACAATACACAGAAGTGCTTAAAATTTTTGGCAGCTACCCCACAAAAGTCCTACAATTGGCAGACCTCCAGCATTTCCATCCACCAGGCTGGTCCAGCCCGTCTTAATTCCTAACCCTAGCCCTTAGTTGATTTTTCCAATCTTGTTATGAGTGATTCCCTCACCGCCATCAAAGCATTACTGGGTTCGGATAATTTTAGTGATAAAGTCCGGGGCTTGAATCAATTGCGGGCCCTGGAGCCGGCCGAAGCTTTTCCCCTGCTGAAACCTTTGGTTAACGATGCCAATCCCCGCATCCGCTATGCCGCTGTTAGTCAACTGGATCCGGTGGGTAAAGCCGATTTGGAACAATCATTGCAACTCCTGCGCGATCGGCTGTTTAACGATCCGGAAATTGATGTGCAATCGGTGGCCGCCGACGTGATTGGGGGGCTAAAATTAACCGCCGCCTACCCTGACTTGCAAAAAGCCTACGAAGAAACTCCTGAATGGCTCTTGCAGATGAGCATTGTGGCCACCCTGGGGGAAATGGGCGATCGCCGGGGCTTCGACCTGCTGAAAATCGCCCTTGATTCTGAGAATAGCTTGATTAGAACGGCGGCCATCAGTGCGTTGGGAGAATTGGGCAACCCGGAAGCCCTACCTCTGCTTGCCTCCTTAGTACAAGACGAAGACTGGCAAGTGCGCTATCGTTTAGCCCTGGCGGTGGGTCATCTAGAACATCCCGATCGCCAAAGCCTACTGCAACAGTTGGCTCAGGATCAGGTGGAACAGGTGGCCAACACAGCTCAGGAATTATTGACCGCCTAGGCTAAGTTAAGCTGGAAGGTCCCTTGAAAATGCCTGGGTTTATTTATGTTTTTCAGTGTTGTCATTCCCACCTATAATCGTCTGCCGATCCTGGAAAAATGCCTACGGGCCCTGGAACAACAAACCTTTGACGAAACCTTAATTTCAGGCTACGAAATTGTGGTGGTGGATGACGGCTCCACCGATGGCACCCTAGCCTGGCTAGATGGACATTGCCAGGGATTTCCCCATGTCCGAACCTGGGAACAGGACCACCAGGGGCCCGCTGCCGCCCGGAATCTTGGGGTTAAGGAAGCCGCCGGGGACACCATCATTTTTATTGACAGTGATTTGGTGGTGACGGACATTTTTCTCCAAGCCCATGCCGAAGGTTTACAACGGGGCCAAAAACAATACAATTCAGACCGGGTTTTTACCTATGGGGCCGTGGTCAATACCTGTAACTTTGACTCTCCCCAATCGGAACCCTACAAACTCACTGATTATTCCGCCGCCTTCTTTGCCACTGGCAACGTGGCGATCGCCAAGCAATGGTTACTAGAAGCAGGCTTATTTGACACTGGCTTTCAACTGTATGGCTGGGAAGATTTGGAATTGGGAGTCAGACTGAAAAATTTAGGTCTAAAACTCGTTAAATGCCCCCGGGCAGTGGGCTATCATTGGCATCCTCCCTTCAGTTTGCAACAAATCCCCAAATTAATCGACCAGGAAATACAACGGGGGCGTATGGGGGTTTTATTTTACCAAAAACATCCCACCTGGGAAGTGCGGCTGATGATTCAAATGACTCGGCTCCATTGGTTTCTATGGGGATTACTCTCCTTAGGGGGACGCTTGAATGAAAAAACAATGGCCCCACTCCTCCAATGGCTCATTGACCATGATCGCCCCCAACTAGCCCTAGAAATTGCCCGAATTTTCCTCAATTGGTATAACGTTCAAGGGGTATATGCCGCCTTTGCAGAAAGTCAAAGCTCCCATTAAAGCAAGTTGAAGTAATGCAAATCTAATAGGTTTGGCAACGTTTGTGGGTAAAATACCGACAAATTTTTCGTGGCTTGCGGCGGTAATTCTTAAGAAATTTTGACTTAGGAGCATCGCTTTCCCAAAATTCCCTATCATTTAAGCTAATCTTGCTCATTCAATTTAGTTACACACTGTTACAGTGAATTGAGTCTTTTAGCTCAGCTCAACAAAGACTGATTTTTCCCGTTGGTCAACCAGACTAACAACCCGTTACTGCTGAGCTCCTTGGTCGGAATGGGTATTTTCTAACTTAACTGTCACTTTGGAGACATTACATGGAAACTTTATCTTTGGTGTTGGCGGTAATCATTGGGCTAGTCGTTGGTTTTGCCGGCACCTATTTCACCCTGGTTACCAAACTTCAGAAAAAGTTGGATAGCACCAAAAGCAAACTGGGCCGTGCCAAAAGTGCCAGTGAAGATACCGAAACTCTCCAATTTCAGTTGGAAGCCCAAAAAGCCGAAACCCAAGCCCTCCAAGCTAGATTGGAATCTCTGGAGTCCAGCCATCGTAACCAGTTAGACGAGCTTCAAACAGCCCAAGCGGCGGCCCTGGCCCAGTTGACGGCAGAAAAAACAGCTTTGGAAGATGAGCTCCAGTCCCTCAGGGAAAGTGGGCCGGCAGAAGAACAACGGCCCCTCGACCAGAGTGATGAAGTTGCCGCCCTGCAAGCTCAGTTGTTGGCCATGGAGCAGGAACACCAAGCCAGAGTCCAAGCCCTCCAGAACCAATACCAGGCTGAAATTGAATCGCTTCAGCAAGCCCAACCCTCGGTAGAAGAGCAGGAAGAACCGTTAGCCGAGGAGGAATCCTTTGATGCCGATGTTGCTCCTCCGGCGATCGCCGAATTTACCGAAGTCCCAGGGGAAGAATTTATTCCGGCGGCCGAACCCGTAGCAGAATTCATGGAGGCCACTGTCACGGAAGAAACGCCTGAAATAGCGGAAATTACTCCAGAACAGGAAGAGAATTGGGTTGATGCTCCTCCCACAGCAGAACTGGAAACCGAACCTTTAGACTACCAGGGGCCAGTAGGGGAACCCATGGTGGAGGAAGAAACGTTTTCCCCCTTTGATGCTCCCCCCACTGAAACCACCGAGGTAGAGGCGGAAGCTGATTTGGAAAACTGGGTTGATGCCCCCCCAGAAGCCTCCCTACCAGATATGGACTTTGGTGGTGGGGAAGAAAATTTTGAGCCCATGGACTTGGCAACGGAATTGCCTGATATCAATGATGAGGGCATCACCAACCCAGGACAACAACTAGCAGAGCTATCCAGTGTGGAAACACCAGAAGCGGCGGAAACGGAACAAAGTAGTGATCAATTTTTAGCCGAGTTAACCGAAGAACAGTCAGCCCCTGAACTCCCTTTATTCAGCGAAACCCCGGCGGAAACTGAGACTCTGGGAGAATTGGAAGACCTTGGTGACGATCTTTCCTTCACATCCGACTCCGGTGATGACTTGAATCTGTCTGAAGATCTACTGGCAAGTCTGGGCACAGATACTCCAGCCCCTGAGCTAACCACTGAAGAGATTTTGCCGGGGGATGGGGACGCTGAAGCCGATGACCTCGACTTTCTTTTGGAATTGCAAACAGAAGAGACGGAGCTTTTTCCCGGACAGAATGAGGATGAGTTCCTACCGGAGTTTTCCAATGAAGAACCCATCAGCGCCGGTTTTGTCGGCATGGAGACATTAGGGGAGGGCAGTGGTGATTTTCCTGACCTGCTGGAGCTCAACCCGGAAACCCATGGGGGAGATCCTTTCATCAATATTTTAGATGAAGATCCCAATTCCTCTGACAACGATTTGCTGGCCCTACTGCAAACCGATGAAGGCAATGCAAACCAAGCTGAGTTACACGAGGATGATGATCTTTTTCCCGGTTTAGCGGACATGCTCGGAGAAGCCCCCTCCAGTGGAAGTGGCGAGTTAGATGACTTGGATGCCTTGTTGAGTGACACCAGCTCCCCCGGTGCCGATGCTGTAATCTCAACTTCCCTAGACGATTTTGACTTCGGCCCGGACGACCATGACCCCTAGACTTTTTCCCCTAAATTTCCGGTAACAAATTGACCTTAAAGCGGATAAACCCAACTAACTTTACTGGGCTTATCCGTTTTTTTGTTGTCGGAAAGAATGAGTTAATCGACTAATTCACTATTGAATTCGTTATAGGTACGCTGTTTCAGTTCCATGGACTCGGAACGGGGCAATAAATCAAATAAATCCCGGAGAACATCATCCACTACTTCAAACTTAAGTGCTCCCTGGGCGTCGAAGATTTTTTTGCCGCTTTTGTCTAGAATTACCGTCTGGGGTACCCCACCGCTGTAGTAATAGCCAGGCTCATCGCGACGGAAACGCTTTTGGTCGGGAATGCTGTCAACGGAAACGGGAATAATGCTAGCAACCCGACCGTAAAATTCCTGCATACGGGAAACGATGAAAGCATACTGTTTGCAATCTTTACTGTCATCGAGGTAATAAACCAAAATAACCGGCAATTTGCGTTCAAAGGATTCTCTTAGGTTTAAGCGGGGCGGCACCAGGGAACCATTGCCGGCATATACAACAAAAATATTGCCATCGTAACGGTCATCTTCCAAAGCGGCGATCGCCGTACCGTGATCGGACAGGGAAAAGGGCAGAGTGCCCCAGATTCCCAGCAGTAACATAGCAAAAGCAAGGGAAACTATGAGAAAGCGGCGACAACGGGCCAGCCATGGCAAACACACAGACATAATCATCGTGGAAAAAACTCAGTCTAAAATAGGGCAAAGTCTTTCCCAATGTAAACTTTCCCGTGTCTTCTAATCCCCATTCCACCCAATCTCGACCCCGACCGGGAGTGGCCCCTTCTCCTTTTGCCGACAGTTATTACGGTGTTTTGGAACTACACCCCGCCGCTTCCCCGGTGGCCATCCGTCGAGCCTACCGGGAATTAAGCAAGCGCTACCATCCAGACACTACCCTATTAACCCCAGACATTGCCACGGTCAAATTTCAGCGCTTGAATGAGGCTTATGCTGTATTGAGCAATCCTGATCGCCGTTCTGTGTACGACTTGCAAATTGGCTATTCCCGTTGGAATGTGATTCAGGTACCGCCGGATCCCCTCCAAGGGCAAAATTCGGCCGCATCAACAAGCTTGGGAAGAAATTCCGCCTATTTGGATGCTAGTGATCGCCCTTTGTCGGCGGGGGAGTTTTTTGCGCTGGCTCTGTTGGGTTTAACCCTGGGGGGCTGTTTGGCCTTGGCCCTGTTAATTGCCTGGCTGAGGGGGGATCCATTGGTAATTCCCAGCTTGTTACCATGGTTCATCAACTAAGGGAGTTTAATTTCATTCATTCCAAACGAATTCCATTGCCCATGGCAAGTAGATTGCCCTAATCTAGGCCAACTACCCACCTCCGCCCATTGACCTGATGTTAATTTTGAAAAATTCTATGGCATCCCCCCATCCTTTTCCCTGGCCCCAACGCTTCACCGTCATGGCTTTAACCTTTGCCTGGGGCTTGAGCTTGCCCGTGTTGGCCCAAACTAAGTCAGCGGTGCAATGGTACAACGATGGGGTGGACAAACTAGCGGCGCAAAATTTCTCCGGGGCGATCGCCGATTTTACCGAATCCATCAAACTCAATGACCAGGACGCCGATGCCTATTACAACCGGGGCTATGCCAAGCACGTTTTGGGGCAATACCAGGCGGCCATTACGGACTACAACCAGGCCATTAGTTTAAATCCTGAATTTGCCTATGCCCTGGGTAACCGTTGTTATGCTTATTTTTTACTGAGTCAGTACGACAAAGCCATTCAAGATTGCAGCAATGCCATCGAAATTAATCCCAACTATGCGGACTTTTATGTTTATCGGGGTAACTCCCAGTCCCAATTAGGCAATGAAACTACGGCGATCGCCGACTATAACGATGCCATTCGCATTAATGCCCAACATGCCAATGCCTATTACAACCGGGCGTTGACCCATAATCGTCTCAAGCAAGACCAACAAGCCTTAGCGGATTATAACCAAAGCATTCAGTTGGATCCCGACTCCGCTGAAGCCTATTTCAATCGAGGGTTAACCCAATATCGTCTGGGAGATGAACCCAAGGCGATCGCCGATTTAACCAAGGCCGCCGAATTATTCAACGCCCAAGAGAAAAAGGACATGGCCCAAAAAGCGGAAGCTATCCTGACCCAAATCCGGGCCATTGATGCTTAGGCTGTACTTTTTAAGACCTGTAGTTAAAGACCCTCAATTCAACCGGGTTGTACTAACACATAGGGTTGCACAATCAGGGTTTGAAATTCCCGTTCTGGATCATCGTTCCAATCGGTCAATTCCTTCTCCGTGGGCTTATGGATCAATAATTCGCTAATCCAATGGTTGACTTGGTTAACTTCATCCTTGGCGATCGCCAGACCAACGGAGAGCAAATCTAAACTACTATCCACCACAATCACCGCATCCCGTTTGGCGTGGGGAATAATGGTGCCCCAATCCATGGGGGCTAGTTCTTCTTGTAACTGTTTTTGAATATCGGTCATTGATTTTGTTCAGTAATTTCTCTGGTAGTTAGCCAAAGCCCACTATTTTTGTCCTTCTGAAGGTCGCTTTTGCCAATTTTCTTGCCTATTAAAGGAGGGGCTGAGAGTGGATTGACAGTCATTTAGGGCCTTGTTAAGCCCTTGCTGGACGACCATGGTGATCGTCCTAGACTGCTTATAACTAGACAAAAGTAAGTCTTGATTTAAACAAGGTTTACTAACCCCTAACTTTGGGCTTTTAATTTATCGCTATACTGCTGACGAAATTTTCGGAGTTTGGGCAAATCATGGACCAACACATAGGGATGGGCCGGATTCCGTTGGACAAAATCCTGGTGATAATCCTCCGCTGGATAAAAGGCATCAAAGTCATTCACCTCCGTGGCGATCGCCTGGTCAAAGGCCTGACTTTCCTCTAGTTGGTCAATGTAAGCTTGGGCCACCTGCTTTTGCTCAGGAGTGGTGGCAAAAATGGCCGAACGATATTGACGACCCTGGTCTACGCCCTGGCGGTTAACTTGGGTGGGGTCATGGCCGACGGAAAAGAAAATTTTCAGCAGTTCGCCGTAACTTACCTGGGCGGGGTCATAAACAATTTCAATGGATTCCGCATGGTCCGTGCCGCCACCACTCACCCTGGCATAGTTGGCCGTGGCTTCAGTGCCGCCGCTGTAGCCGGTTTGCACATCCTTAACACCCCGCACTTCCTCAAACATGGCCTCCAGTCCCCAAAAACAGCCCCCGGCAAAAACGGCTTTTTCGGTGCCCCTTGCCGTTGTAGAGACCGGGTTAATGTCCACCACTGGGTCGGGAATAACCTTGGAAAAAGGACTGATGAGAAAGCTACCCACGGCGATCGCCAACCCCACCAGGGCCAGGGTGAACCAAAAACCACGCCGACGCAGGGATTGGGTCAAGTTAACACTAAAAACTAACAATTAAATATCCTCCTTGGAATTTGGCTCCCGTCACTCCCTTACCCCGTAGATTCCCCGGTAAGTCAATGTTGCGCCGCTGATCCCCCGCTTCAATGGTTAACTCCGGCCCGGACTGGGTTAATTTCACCTGACGTTTATCAAAACCGGGCAAAAATACCTTCACCTGGCGGGCGTTAACGTCAATTTCCAATGGTCGGGGAGCCGACCCCATGGCCTGGGGATTAGGGAGCGCATCCATCAGGGGTTGCCAGTTACCTTGGTTGTAACTTGGTAGAGCCGCAATGAGCAACGGATCAAATAAATTTGCATCTAAACTGCCATTACCCAAGGGAGTTTGAATCACGCCCTTTACTGTTACTCCGACTTGCTGGGCCCCACCCCAATAGCTCTGGGCTGCTTTTTGCGCCAGGGAATCAGTGCTAGTAACCAAATAGGCGGCAAACCGATTGGGGTCGGCGATCGCCGCTTTACCTTGTTGCAATAAATTTTGGGGGCCATCGGGATGGTTGAGCATTTGGTCTGGACTCCAGTTCACACTCAGCACCGCACTGGCCACGGGTTGCACAAAGGGGGAAAGGGTCTGCACCACTTCCGAATCCGCCAATACTTTCTGGAAACGCCGCCAATACCAACTGGCAATTTCGGGAATGCCCAACATTCTCAGAGTGGAGAGGTTACCGGGGCCGTCGTAAATCAGCACGTCATAGCGACCACTGAGTTCGTATTCCCGCAGGGCATTGAGCACCAACACTTCGTCCATGCCCGGCAGAACTCCTAATTCTTCCCCATAGATATTTTTCAGCGCCGGCGATCGCAGATACTGGGCTTCCACTTCCTTGAGCTTTTCCCAGCCTCTTTCCAGCAGATGGGTGGAACTAAGTAGTAAACCATCAACGTTCGCCTCCACCCCCTGGGCCGTTTCCGACAGAGTTATGCCCCATTGCCAGGCCAAACTAGGATCCTGCCCCAGCACCAGTACCCTCTGACCCGCTTGGGCCAGTTTTTTAGCCGCGGCGATCGCCACCGTGGTGCGGCCAACACCGCCTTTCCCTAAAAAAGTCAGAACTAACGCCACAGCAATTTCCTAGAATCCAGCAAAAATAATAAAGATTCCCGAATCAAACCGTAAAAACACTTCAACGGCGATCGGGAAAAGTAGTCAAAACCAATGGGGGAGAGCAAAACCAGTTATTAAATCGCTTTGAGCTCATCCTCAAAAAACCAGGTGGCGGTGCGGTCATCAAAGGAAACCACCGCTCCAATGCCACTGCCATCGGTCATTTTAAAATCCTTAACAACACCGACTTTACCTAGTTTACCCACCACATCGGGGGAAACCCGGTCCCGCAGACGGTAAACCTTAACTTTTTGACCTATTTCAATCGTCATATTGCTTAAATAGTGGTTAAGTAAAGAAACATTGCAATCCCCCCCAGTTTAGCGGAATCTGTGCCCTCCCTCGCCCCCAAACTGAGGGCAACTCAGCAAAATAATGGTGCTGTGATTAACTGGGGAGAAACTACAACGGCGGCCATGGCAAAAAGCCCCGTTGAGGACAGCAAAAGAGGGGATGGTTTTCCCCAATACTTTTAAGGGCTGGGCCCTGAGAACACCTAACCAACAGAGGCTAAACGGAAAGCGGCTCCCAACCCAGCGGACATTTCAGCGGCGGTGATTTTGCCATCATGGTCCCGGTCTAGGGCATCAAAAACCACATCGGTGCCGGCCCATTCCTCCCTGGTAATAAAACCGTCCCCATCTAGATCATAGGCATGGAAAATTTCCTCTGCCCCATGTTTGATGTGCTCTTGGCCATCGAGAACTTTTAACCTTTCTTCCAATAAATGTTCCAACACCTCCAGAGCCTTGGTGAAACCGGCAATGCCTTCGGCCAGTTTTTCCGAGGCCATCGGATCTTCGGCATGCATTTTGTCGAAGGTGGCCTTGTCCATAACAATTTTTTCAATGTCCTGGGGCACCGTGGCGGGGTCGAGTTTGCGAGGTAAATCCCCTTCGGTGTTCCGCAGTTGATCCAACAGTTGGGGGGAAATGGTCAACAGGTCACAGCCGGCCAGTTCGATGATTTCGCCAATGTTACGGAAGCTGGCTCCCATCACTTCAGTTTTGTAACCAAAGCGTTTGTAGTAGTTGTAAATGGTTGTAACAGACTGTACCCCTGGGTCTTCGTGGCTGTCATATTCCTTGCCAGTACTTTTTTTGTACCAATCCAAAATGCGTCCCACAAAGGGGGAAATTAGGGTGACTTTGGCTTCGGCACAGGCGATCGCCTGGTGGAGACCGAATAGTAGAGTAAGGTTACAGTGAATACCTTCTTGTTCCAATACTTCTGCAGCCTTAATACCCTCCCAAGTGGAAGCAATTTTGATCAGAATGCGTTTTTTATCAATGCCAGCTTTGGCATATTCCCCAATTAGGTAGCGAGCTTTGGCAATGGTGGCTTCCGTGTCGTAGGAAAGGCGGGCATCAACTTCCGTAGAAACCCGGCCGGGGATAATTTGCAGAATTTTGAGGCCAAAAGCCACCGCCAAACGGTCAAAGGCCAATCGGACAATGTCTTTAATAGATGCATTTTCCCCAGCTTCGTCCTTAGCTTTGAGCAGGGTGCTGTCCACAATTTCCTGGTACTGGGGCATCTGGGCCGCCGCCGTAATCAAAGAAGGATTAGTGGTGGAATCCCTGGGGGTAAAGGTTTCAATGGCTTGGATGTCGCCGGTGTCGGCCACCACCACTGTAAATTGGCGCAGTTGTTCGAGGAGATTCTTACCCATAATGGCGATTAAACAAGTTCAACGTCTTTCCCTCCAATGGTAATGGTGATTCCCGAAAGCGAGCCTTCTTTGGACATCAAGATAATTTAAGCTAGGGAACGCCGATGCGTTGCCGAACCCTAGGGGGCAAATTGGCTTCGGACTGACATCCAATTACTGTTCACTATTTTTCAACCTCTGTAACTTTTGCCATGGCCCAGGATCTAATCAAAGAACAATTACAAGGCGTTAACCTGTTTCTGATCGGCATGATGGGCAGTGGTAAATCCACCGTCGGGCCGTTGTTGGCAGAACAGTTGGGGTACCGTTTTTTCGATGCGGATGTGTTGATTGAGCGGGTGGCTGGCAAGGCGATCGCCGACATTTTTGCGGAGGATGGGGAAGATACTTTTCGGGATTTGGAGACGGAAGTGTTGGGACATCTGGCGGCCCAAACCAGAAGCGTCATTGCCACCGGGGGCGGAGTGGTGCTCCGACGACAAAATTGGAGTTATCTACACCATGGCCTGGTCATTTGGCTTGATGGTTCCCTGGAATTACTTTTGGCCAGGCTCCAGGGAGATGAAGCAAGACCCCTGCTCCAGGTGGAAAATCTGGAAGAACGGTTAGGAAATTTATTGGCCCAACGGCAACCCCTCTACGCCCAGGCGGATCTCCGGTTTCCCCTGCAGGCAGACCAAGATCCTCTGGCGATCGCCGGAGAATTACTGGCCACTATTCCAGGACTGCTTAAACCCCAATGCAGTGCCGAACAAAATTGACCGGGCAATGTCCCTAGGACGGCCATGGTAAGATGATTAACTAATCTTTGACCCCCTGGAGAGGTGGCAGAGTGGTCGAATGCGCCCGACTTGAAATCGGGTTTGGGGAAACTCAACGTGGGTTCGAATCCCACCCTCTCCGCTTGCTTAACTTTCACTTTTAATTGATGGGATATAATCCAGGGCACACCAGCAACGGCCCAAGCAAATCCTGGGTAATTATTTTATAATCTAATTTTTTTAAGAATCCTTTATAGACTTTTAACTCTGAACCCAATTTATCTATCCCGACAACAACCGTTTTAACATCTAGTCTTTAGCCCGCAATTTAGGAAACAATGGTGAAGCCCCTCCGCTTAAACGATCGCCATCAGCAAATTCTCCGCGCCACCGTCCAGCACTACATCGCCACCGCCGAGCCTGTGGGCTCCCATACCCTGGCCCAGGAATATCAATTTGCTGTCAGTTCCGCCACCATTCGCAATGCCCTCGGCCAACTAGAAAAAGCGGGTTTACTCTACCAACCCCATGTCTCCGCCGGGCGGGTTCCCTCCGATTCCGGTTACCGCATTTATGTTGATAATCTTTTGACCTGGAGCGATCGCCAGAGCCGCACGGTTAAACAACGACTGGAAAACGAAATTAATGGTGATAATTGGCATTTTGAAGCCCTGATCCAGAGAATGGGGCAAATTTTGGCAGGCTTGAGCGGTTATATCGCCCTGATTACTTTTCCCCAAACGGAAACGGTGCAATTGCGGCATTTACAGTTAATGCTGTTACCGTCCCATCAGATATTAATTATTCTGGTGACCGACAGCTATCACACCCATTCCGCTACCCTAGATTTACCCGCTGCCATGGAAGCAAAGGAAGAGGGAGAATTGGAACAGGAATTGGCAATTTTCTCCAACTTTCTCAATGCCCAATTGCGGGGAAAAAACCTTTCTGAGTTGAGCCATTTAAATTGGCAAGAGCTAGACCAAAAATTTAGTATCTATGCCGATTTTCTCAAAGGCTTACAACAACAAATCAAGCCCCTCCTGCAACGGCGCATGGCGGGCCCCTTAGTGGTTCATGGGGTTTCTAAGGTAATCCAACAACCAGAGTTTTCCCAGTTGGAACAGGTACAAATGCTGTTGTCTTTGTTAGAACAGGAACAGGATAAATTATTTTCCCTGCTGTTCGACCCCGATAACTATGGAGATAATCTGGCTAACTTGGGTCAGGAAATGAATTTGCTAACCGGGGAAACTATGCCTAAAACCCGCCCAGTGGTGACCATCCGCATTGGCGCAGAAAACCCGCTGGAATCCATGCATCCTTGCACGTTGGTGTCCGCCATTTATCGCCAACAAGAGATTCCCATGGGAAGTGTGAGCATTTTGGGACCTACCCGCATGGTGTATCAACAAACCATTCCCTTGGTAGAACAGGCCGCTGAATGTTTATCGGAAGCATTGAGCAAAAATTAAGCCTCTCTCCAGGCAACAGGTTAGTAGAGCTTTCGAGTGCCATTGACTGCCCTACAAAGCACTGGAATCCAAACTCTGGCCAGCTTCCGGGGACAGGGGTAAATGTAAACCACATTCCTGTTTGAGGCCGTGGAAACGGGTATCCCTTTCATCTTCATCGTGGGCCATCAGGGGCCGGCTAGAATGCCAATCCCCCACAGAGACGTAACCCTGGTCAAAAAACGGATGGTAGGGTAAATCGTGGGCGGTGAGATATTCGTAAACCATCTTAGAATTCCAGTCCAAAATGGGGAGAACTTTATACTGATTACCCTGGAGATCCACTGGTTTCAAATTCTGGCGGTGCCGAGTTTGATCCCTCCTTAACCCCGTCAACCAGGCGATCGCCTCTAGTTCTTTTAATGCCCTCTGCATCGGTTCAACTTTGCGGATTTGATCATAACGGTTGAGGGATTCCACGTCTTTTTGTTGCCAGAGCTTGCCGTACAGAGCTTCCATGCGAGCTGGGCTGAGGGGAGATTGGTAAACCTTTAAATTTAGCTGTAGCCGTCCGGTCAACTGATCCGCAAATTGATAGGTTTCCAGCGGTAAATAGCCCGTGTCAATCCAGATAACAGGAATATTGGGCACAATGCTAGTCACTAAATGGAGCATCACCGCCGCCTGAATGCCAAAACTAGTACTCATCACCAAGCCAGGGCCAAAGGTTTGGGCCGCCCAGGTAATGATCTGTTGGGCGGTGGCATTTTCCAGCTCCGTTTGTAAGGTGGGTAGATCGAGCTTAGTCAGAGTATGGGACATCAGTGGGTGATGGAAAATATTTATGTAAGAGTATAGGTAACAGATTAAAGTGGCGACAGAGTTAGGGAGTAAGCATGAAGCCTAGCTTAAACTCAACTTCTCTTGGTTGTAGGTAGTTGCAGTCACCATGTCAGCAACGTTAGCAGCTAATTCTGAGCAGAAGCCGCTTTTTGCTGTTCCGTTAATAGTGCTTGGTCCCGGCGACGTTTTTTAGCGTAGAGTTGAATCGAAGCAGCCATGGCAATAACCAAAGCTACAATTAACCAAGTGGTCGCATCCAGGGGCAAATTATTCTTAAACACCGCCAGTAGGACAATCACCACGAGCAAAATAGTCGGTGCCTCATTTAAAGCCCGGAACTGTTGCCCACTCCATTGGGATTCCCCCTGGGCTAGCTTTTTCATCACCCGACCACAATAGAAATGGTAAAGCAACAGTAACGCCACAAAGGTGAGTTTGATGTGGAGCCAGCCGGATTTGAGAATTTCGGGTTCTGTGAAAATGAGACCGATCGCCATAGCCACCGTAACTACCATGCCGGGGGTAGTGATGATGTTGTAAAGCCGCTTTTCCATCAACTCATACTGTTTTTTGAGGATAGTTTTAGCTGGTTCCGGCTCCTGGTCTGCCTCGGCGTGATAGACAAAAAGACGCACTAAATAAAATAATCCAGCAAACCAAACAACAATGCCAATCAAGTGGAAGGCTTTAAACCAGTAGTAGGCCATGGTAAACGTTGACAGTGGACAAGGGAGGGAGAAATACTCGCGCTTGGGCATTTCCCAGGAACAGGGTGGGTCATCAGCTCATACCCAAGGGGGCCATTATATCGCCTTGCCCAGTCCCAAATCATTTTGCACTGTCCGATTCAAATGCAAAGTCCTGTTCCCAGACCCTAGGGGACTTGGTTTAACCCTCCAAATCTCTGCATTGGCAATGGTGAAAACCAAGGGAGTGTATTAAAACTGGTTACATTACAAGCAAGTTCCAAGGAAAGCAATTAAAACGACCAAGATATCGGAAATTTTAACCATGGTGCTGACCCCCTCTGCTTTTTAACTTTACATTGCAAAATATTTCTCAGCCAAAGATTGGCAACTTTCGTCCCAAGGTAGCCAAAGTGAACACCATCCATCTACGCCCATATCGTCCCTCGGATTTAAACAATATCATTCAAATTTTCACTGAAGCTGTCCATCAGTTAGGTATTAAATATTATTCCCCAGCCCAACTAAGTGCTTGGGCCCCATCCGAACCAGACTTACAGCGGTGGGGCGATCGCCTGGAATCCATGGTGGTGTTGGTGGCTGAGCAAGGAGAAACCATCATTGGCTTTATTGGCTACAATGGCGCTGGATTGGTGGACCTGCTTTTTGTCCATCCAGCCTTTACCCGCCTGGGCATTGCCACCATATTGATGCAAGCAGTAGAGCAGTTGGCCATCGCTGACGGGGTAAGGGAACTTGAGACTAAAGCAAGTATGGTAGCCCGGCCCTTTTTCGAGTCCAGGGGCTTTGTGGTCATAGCGGAAGAAACCGTTACCATAGGGGGAGAAAATTTACGTCGATTTGCCATGGGTAAAACCATTGAACCAACTCATTAGGGTGGGGAGCCAATGCCAAAGCCCGCTTCTGGGCAAAAAGAGGGGTTTACAATCTCCTTCTGTTGTCAAATTGAAATCAAAACTAAGCTTAAGTTTATTTAAATTGTTTAGAGTCTCTCTGGAAAATTAGGATAATTTATTGTCATCTCAGACCGTGATTTAAGTATTTTTTCTATAAAAAATAGAAGATAAAATGCAAATCAATAACCATGTTTTCAAAGGTTTGGCTGATTTTCGATCAGTGTCTTGGCAAAGGCAAATTATAGTGGCGATCGCCATCTATGGAACTATCTATATTTCCCAATTATTTATTACCTATGCGGGCACCGCTTCATCGCCCATTTGGATTCCTACGGGTATGGCTGTAGGCTTTTTATCTATTTGGGGTTACCAAGTCTGGCCGGGTATGGTTGGGGGATTATTACTGGGAGAAATTATGGCTCTCCACGGTTTGGAAAGTGCTGCTAATTTCATACTAACGGTGGCGATCACTGGGGTAGTCAGTTTAGTCAATCTTTTTTCAGTCTATCTTAGTGACATTCTTACAGCCAATAATTATCTATTTTCTAAAATTAAGAATATTATTAGATTTATTGTTTTTGTTTGCTTTGGTAGTCGTCTTCCCGCTGCAATCATTTGTCCATTTTTATTATATTTATTTGAGAAAATTTCTTTCGGCTTATATTCTGAAATTGCCTATACTTGGTTGTTGAGTGATGCTTTTGCCCTCTTGATTGTTACTCCCTTTATCATTGCTTGTAATCATAATTTTAAAGTATTTATTAAACTACTACAAGAACAATGGCTCGAAGCGGCTAGCATTATTTTTTTTATTTTATTAATTGTTAAAATTATTGCCAACGGTTATCCCATTGAGTATCTACTGATTCCTTTTTTACTTTGGTCAGCCTTTCGCTTCACTGAAGTTGGATCTTCTCTGTTGACAATTGTAGTTTCTGCCCTGTTGGTGTTAATTCTTGCCCTAGACCAAGAAAAAGCAGCTATCAAAGATCAACTTTTATTATTGCAATCAATTTTAGCTTGCATCAGTATGACAACCCTAGTTTTAAATGCCGTCCTCAGTGAAAATGAAAGATCGAAAAATCAATTGTTTACGACCAATCAGATATTAATAGAACAAAATCAAAAGCTCCAGGAACTCTATCAACAAAGGGAATTAGAAAGAGCTCAAAGGGAAAAAATTCTCATAGAATACAATGAATCCTTACAAAAACAGGTTGACCTAGTGAGGGCAAAAGAAATAGCTGAAAGTGAGGCTAAGGCTAAAAGCACATTTGTGGCTAATATGAGCCATGAACTGCGCTCTCCTCTCAATGCTATTATTGGTTTTTCCCAGCTGATGCTGCGTACCAAAAATCTACCAATGGAGCAGTATGAAAATGCTGGCATTATTCAACGTAGCGGGGAATATTTATTAAATTTAATCAATAATATTCTTGATTTTTCTAAGATTGAAGCTGGTAAAACCCATTTAAATCGCCATAATTTTGATCTTTATCTTCTTCTGGATGATTTAGAAGATATGTTGCATCTCAAGGCGGCCAATGAAGGTATCGAGCTGATTTTTATTCGAGATCATGATTTACCGAGATACGTTTACGGCGATGAAATTAAGCTCAGACAAATTTTGCTAAATCTTCTCAGTAACGCGATTAAATTTACAACGGAGGGAGAAGTAGTCCTAACTAGCAACTTTAGAAATGCAGAACAACAGGAAGTGATTAACCCAGAAACATCAACGGAGCCTAAAAATAAATATTGGTTAGACTTCACAATTAAAGATACGGGTAAAGGAATTAGTGAAGTGGAGTTGAGTCACTTATTTGAAGCTTTTTCCCAAACAGAATCTGGTCGTAATGCCCAGGAAGGCACCGGATTAGGCCTCGCAATTACCCGTCAGTTTATTAAGTTAATGGGGGGAGATATTAACGTTAGTAGTGTGGTTGACCAGGGGACCACCTTTAGCTTTTCGATTTTAGTTGATTTGGGGGAAATAACTTTGAGTCGGGAACCCAACTCTGCGAAAAAAGTTCTTGCCCTCACCCCAGGACAACCTGTCTATAAAATTCTGGTGGTGGATGATAAAAGTGTGAATCGTCAATTACTAATTAAACTCCTCGCTCCCTTTGGTTTTGAGATCGAAGAAGCTAGTAACGGCCAGGAGGCGATCGCCCTGTGGGAAAGCTGGGAGCCCCATTTAATCTTTATGGACATGAGAATGCCCGTGATGGACGGCTATGAAGCAACTAAATACATTAAGGGTCAGGTCAAAGGCAATGCAACGGCGGTGGTGGCCCTAACGGCCAGTGTGCTAGAGGAAGAAAAGGCGATCGTACTGTCGGCGGGATGCGATGATTTTCTCCGTAAGCCATTCCGGGAGAACACCATTTTTGACTCCTTGACCAAACATTTAGGAGTAACATATGTTTATGAGTCAGCCCCAAACAAGAACGATAATCATGAAGACACCGCACTGAAGCCAGAAAGTTTTCTAATTATGTCCCAGGATTGGTTGACTCAGTTATCCCATTATCTTTTAGAAGCTGACACTGAGCAGGTAATGAAATTGATAGCAGAAATTCCAGCTTCAGAGTCAGAATTGGAGCAAAATCTAACTAAATTAGTACGTAGATTTGAATTTGAAAAAATTCTTGATTTAATTGAGCCGCTATCATAGTAATTATTATGGAAAATACCGATGAAAAAAAAGGAAATATCCTGTTGGTAGATGACCTACCCAACAACCTACAATTGTTGAGTGATTTACTAATAAATTTGGGCTACACGGTGCGGAGTGTTACCAGTGGCAAAATGGCCCTTAGAACCTTACAAGTCAAACGTCCAGACTTGATTTTACTTGATATTAAAATGCCAGATATGGACGGGTATCAAGTCTGTGAAATGATTAAAAAAGAAGAAGAATTACAGGATATCCCCATCATTTTTATTAGTGCCCTAGGGGATACTTTTGATAAGGTTAAAGCTTTTGAATGTGGTGGAGTAGACTACATCACCAAACCTTTTCAAATTGAAGAAGTGGTGGCTCGCATAGAGGGTCAGTTTACCATTCAAAGGCAACGGATTGCCCTCAAAAGAGAAGTAAGAAAACGCCGGGAAGCAGAAGAAGTCCTCTACCAATCGAGGGCCCTACTTTCCAGTGTTTTAAATTCTGCTTTAGATGGCATTGCGGCCATGCAAGCGGTGCGTAATCCCCAAACGGGAGATATTGAAGATTTTCGTTGTTTAGTAATTAATCCCATTCTTTCCAAAGCTTTTAATCGGAGTCGGGAAGATTTAATTGGTCGGGTATTACTGAAGCGTTTTTTAC
The DNA here is from genome assembly GCF_014698595.1 of Synechocystis sp. FACHB-908. Taxonomy (NCBI): domain Bacteria; kingdom Bacillati; phylum Cyanobacteriota; class Cyanophyceae; order Synechococcales; family Merismopediaceae; genus Synechocystis; species Synechocystis sp. FACHB-908. Next base: position 127,077 of record NZ_JACJTH010000021.1, read on the forward strand.
AACGCCTAGATCCCCAACTTTTTGACCAGTTTGTTAATTTGGTCGAGACGGGTACTTTTTTAACCCAAGATATTTATTTTCCCATTGCTAATTCTGATTGGTATCATTTTGTAGCAGTTAAATTAGGGGATGGTTTTGCTGTCACGGTGCGAGATATTACTGATCGAAAAAGGATGGAATTGGAATTACAAGCGGCAAATCAGCAGTTGCAACTATTAGCCAATATTGATGGTTTAACTCACATTGCTAACCGCCGTCGCTTTGATGAGTATTTAGCCCAGGAATGGCAAAGACATTGCCGGGAACAAAAACCATTGTCTTTGATTTTGGTCGATATTGATTATTTCAAAGCTTATAATGATCTCTATGGTCACCAAAAGGGGGATGATTGTTTGCAAAAAGTAGCCAATACTTTGGTGGATATTGCTAAACGCATTACTGATTTAGTAGCCCGTTACGGCGGCGAGGAATTTGTCATAGTTTTACCTAATACAAATCGGCAAGATGCTTTAGCCATGGCGGAAAATATGCTCCAGGCGATCGCCGCTTTGGCCATTCCCCATGAAGGTTCTTCAGTCAGTAAATATGTGACTATTAGCATTGGTGTTAGTAGTATAATTCCCATGCCGGAAGACACCATTGAAAGAATTATTAGTGAAGCAGATCAGGCTTTATACAGTGCTAAATCCCAAGGACGCAACCGGGCGATCGCCTAATGGCCTAAGAGCCTGTTTGAAAAGCCCCCCTGGCCCCCAAATTTGGGGGGAAACTGAGTGCAAGTCCCCCATTATTGGGGAATTTAGGGGGCAGAATAAAACTTTCCAAACACATTCTAAGAAGGAATTGGCGCTATGGGGATTGCGGTCAAATCTTCTGAGTCATCCCCTTCATCTTCAAAAGCAATAAAACTGTGGCCGGTCTTATTATCCATCAAGGCATTGCGATGCTTTTCGTACAAAGTTAAACCGGCAATGGGTTCCTTAAAAATTGCTGGTCGACGGAATTCTGTCCCAGGGTATTTTTGACGAATATTGACAATTGCCCGGAAGGGCTTGTGCCATTGTCGTAAAACCTCCACCAAATTTTGAAATTGCAGAAAAGACCATTGGTGACGCTGTTCTAGGGCTAGATACTGTAACAGACGAGAATAGGTATCAGGACTCCGCTTTCCTTCTGGCAAGTCAATAATGTCTGCTAGGTGTTCAAAATCGTCGTAATGTTCCATGGTCGTGTGCATAACAATACGACGATCACTAACTTCTTCCTGATTGAAACAACCGATAATATCTACCACCTTTTTCATTGTGGCGTAATCGTCCTCTTGCTCTCCCTTAAACCGATTCATAATGGCGATCGCCTGGGGATCATCTGCTAGCCTCCCAATTTCATCTGCATACTTTTCTAAGTTAGCTTTTCCTACATCAGTTTTAGCAACACTGAGTACTTCTTCAAGCTTTTCTTTGACTTGAAGCCGCAGTTCTTGCCCAGATAGATCATCATGGAGTAATTGATGGCAAAAATCATAAAACTGTTGCTGTTTCGTTCCCCTACAACTGCTTTCCACCTGCCCCAAAATTAAATAGCTAGCCTGAGCTTTAATAGCGGATTGTAAAGTTTGTAAGTAAGTTTTTAAGCCTTGGTAATCCCCTACATCATTGTTGAATGAATAGCGGATTTTAGCAAAAACAAGAAATTCATTACTGCTAAATTTGTCGTTGTCAATACTGATAGCTTTTTTAGCCTGCTTTTCTAACTCCACCAAAGCTTTGTTATAGAGAAATAAATCACTTTCAGAAACCTTAGGTTTAGCTTTGCCAAACTTTTCTAAAATTTGATAATAGACTCCCTCTTCCCCCATCAATTTTTCCCGTAAATTTGACCAAGTATTCAGAGATTGCAGGCACCATACCAACACCAGCAAGCCGACTAATCCACCGCCAAAAACATAGGGACTACTGAAATTTAAAGTACCACTACCACTTCCGTCTAAATTTTCCCCACCAATGGCGACAATCTGGTTAAGTTTAGCATCTAGTTCTGCCCCTGACCCTTCGGTTCGGATGGCATCCAAATTCATTTCCCCGCCTTCACTTAGTTGTTGTGCCAATGCCTCCCTTTCTCCAGCAGTGATTTTATCTTGTAATTCTTCTGGGGGAATAATGCCATGGTAGCGGTCTTGTAACTGTTGATTAATCTTATCTGCAGGCTTGTTTTGGGCAAAGTTGAGTAAAGACTTGATTCTGTCCCAAAATGATTCATCTGTCTCAGTTTCGGGAGAAGGCGAAGGCTTAGCTTGAGCAATATAAAAGTTCATAATAATATTAGCAAGGGAATAATTAAAAAACGAAAAAATCAATCAATCTTCGTCTTCAAAATCTAAAAATACCATGCCAGATTTTTTATCCGTTAGCCAGTTTCTATACTTTAAATAAACTTTTTCACCAGCAATCAAATCCTGAAATTGGTCTGGTTGTCGATACTGCTGAGGTGGATGGGTTTCACGGATGTTGATAATGGTTTGATAGGGTCGATACCAACGTTTCATCATGCCCAACAAGTCTTCAAATTGTCCAAAGGAAAGGCGATATTTATAATTCAGGGCTAATATTTGAGTCATTTTGGCAAAGGTATCCGGTTCACTTTTTTCACTGGGCAAGCTAATGATTTGTCCCAATTTTTCAAAAACTGAATAATTTTTTTTCACCAGCGGCACAAGAGTTTCATATTCATGCAAATCACTTTTGTTCAGACCCTGCACTAAATCAGAAATTTGACGAAGAATCGAATAATCTCCCAAATGATAAGCTTTGAACAGAGACAGAAGTTTCAGACCCAAAGGTTTCTCTGATAGTCGATTCAAATGGGTAGCATAGCTCTCCATTGCCACCCGTCCTTCCTCTGTTTGGATATTAGGGATTGCCTCGGAGAAGCGCTCATTAACCTCTTGGCGAAATTGCTTGGTGTTTTCAAAACGTTTAAGCAGATCGTCGGTAAAACGATACAGTTCCTGTTGCTTGCTTCCCCGGAAACGATGTTCTGCTTGGTCTATGGTAATGAAGCTGTCCTTGGCGTCGATCGCCGCCTGAAGTAGTTCTACACTATTATTAAGTCCCTTATATTCACCGATATTTTTGGCCAGGATGTAACGGAGTCGAACTAATACTAAGAATTCTTTCTTGCCAAATTTTTCGTTGTCGAGGGCTTCCGCATTCCGACCCAAAATCCCCGCCTCCTCCATGGCCCGCTGATGGAGAAACAAAGAACTCTCCGAAACTAACTCTTTTCCCTGGAAGTAACGACCGAAAACCCGTTGAAACCAACGACCGAATCCATTTTCCGCACTAAAAACCCCTTTTTGCCACCAAGTCTTTTTTAGGGTAGGCACAATGGGAGGACGTATAGCTCTAACCATGGGAGGATTTTGGTAATTGGATCATGGCGGCATTATATACCAAAATTCTTCTGCCATCATCCCTTTGGTAGATATTTAAATAATACTTAGTAAAACAAGTCTGGGGGCTAATATTTATCTCTCTATCGGGCTAGAACCCATTCCGAATCAACCTGATACGTGTAAAGCGGTTATAACGCTGATCCATAAAAGCTTTTAATAATACTTAAATACCATAAGTATTGTAATTTATCTTCACACTTTTTGGCCTAAGTCTGAAAAAATACCACTTCTTCAAGATCAGTTTCTCTGATTCGTAGAAATTTACTAAACTTTTTTTGCATCTAGCAGCGAAAGATGTTATCAAAACTAAAAATGCTGAAATCCCCGCTGTAGAGATAATTTTTCTACCCTTTCCTCCTCCAGCACTAATAACACCTCAGTCCCATTGGTGATTTGACCAATGACTCGAGGAGAACGGTTGGGGGATAAATCCAAAGAGGCGATCGCCATGAGCCATTTTTGTGCTTCCAAAGGGGGAATCGCGAGGATTAATTCAAAATCTTCACCGCCATAGAGAGTCCATTCCCTGGCAGTTTCCAGACCGACCCAATCGGTCAACCCCTGGGGGATGGGGAGTTTTTCCGCCCATAACTCCGCTCCCATCTGACTAGCCCGACAAATTTGCAATACAGCATCAGCGAGGCCGTCACTGCTGTCCATGGCGCCAATGCTCGTTTCCAAGCTAAGAAGGGAGGGCACTAAATCTAAGCGGGGTTGGGGCCGTTGATGGGCCCGTTGCCAAATTAGTTTTTGTTCTGGTGGTAAATGCTCAGTCTTGTGCGGATGAAGTAAACATTCCAGGCCAGCTCTAGACGTTCCATGGTCGCCGGTGGCAATAATCCAATCCCCCACTTTGGCTTGGTGACGATACAAGGCTTTACCCTGGGGCACTTGACCCAAAACCGTAATGCTAATAGTTTTAAGCGGCGATCGGGAAACATCCCCCCCCAGAATTGGAGTCCGCCAAGGCTCTAAACAAGCCGTCAAACCTTTGTAAACGTCTAAAATCCAAGCCAACGGAGTGGAGGGAGGCAAAGCCAAAGCCACAGTAATACCCGTCGGTGTGGCCCCCATGGCTGCTAAATCCGATAAATTGGCCGCTGCTCCCCGCCAACCCACGTCAAAAGCGGAGGTGGTTTGGTCACTAAAATGGACATTTTCCACCAACATATCCGTGCTGATTACCAGGGAGTCCGAGTTGGGTAAATCGAACACAGCGGCATCGTCCCCCGTTATCTCCGCCGGGGAAAATTTTTGTAGTTGGGCCAACAGAGCTTGTTCTCCTAACTCCCCAATGGTTTGGTCAGGCTGGGACGGAGTAGATAAATTGGGTGGAAATGATTGAGACAAAGGCAGAAGAGAAGTGGAAGTTGGCGACAAAAATTTGGCAGAACCGCCCATCAACCATTAAAACAGGGACAGTGTTGATCGTTGAGCCCTTTCTCTCACCATGACCCTTTCTTCTGGTTTACCTATGGGTAGTTTACGGCGTGTGCACCACATTGCTTTGAACGTTAAAGATATGGAAAAATCCTGCCACTTTTACGGCCATATTTTGGGGTTGAAACCATTGGCGGGAGAAGAAATTCCCCTTACCCTCAAAACCATGGTGGAAGAGGGAAAGGTCAGCAATTTCATCACCCCCGATGGCACCGTAATTGATCTGTTTGCCACACCGAATTTATCTCCCCCGGCAGTAGATCCCCACCAATCCTTCACTCGCACCGATCATTTGGCGTTTGACATTGCCCCGGAACAGTTTGACCAGGCGATCGCCGTGTTGGAAGCCCATGGAGTGACCATTGCATCGGGCCCCGTGACCAGGCCGACGGGCCGGGGAATTTATTTTTATGACCCGGATGGCTTTCAGGTGGAAATTCGCTGTGATCCCATGGGTTTATAGGCACATCTTGACAGTAGCGCCGCCAAAACCAGTAAAGTCATTTCTTGGCCCGTTGGATATGTTAAATCTGGAAAGAGATTTTCCTTCCTAGGCTTGCATGTTAGATAAACGCTGTAGCGGTATTCTGCTCCATCCCACCTCCTTGCCCAGTCGTTTCGGCATTGGGGACTTGGGGGACGGTGCTTTTCAGTTCATCGATTTTTTGGCGGACGCAGACCAGAGTGTATGGCAAATATTGCCGTTGGGCCCCACCGGATTCGGCAATTCCCCTTACCTTTGCTATTCTGCCCTAGCAATTAATCCTTGGTTGATTAGCCTTGATCGCCTAGCTGAAGAAGGATTTTTGCCACCGAGTTTATTAGACCAAGCCCCCCCATTTACTAACCCCAGGGTGGATTATGACCAGGCGATCGCCTACAAATCCCAAGTTTTAAAACAGGCCTTTGCCCAGTTCCGTACCAACATAGAGCTAGCAATTGAGCAGGAATTTGCAGAATTTTGCCAAGCCCAAAGTGATTGGCTAGCAGATTACGCCCTGTTCATGGCCATCAAAGAAGCCCACAATGGAGCCGGTTGGCATCAATGGGACAAGGACATTGCCTGGCGGGAACCGGAAGCCCTGAAAATCTGGGGCGATCGCCTGAAAACGGAAGTTTTATACCATCAATTTTTGCAATTTCTTGGTTTTCGCCAATGGCAGGAAGTCAAAGCCTACGCTAACCAACGGCACATAGCCATTTTTGGGGACCTACCCATCTACGTTGCCCACGATAGCGCTGACGTTTGGGCCAATCCAGAGAACTTTTGCCTTGATCCGGAAACCGGAGAAGCGGCCATGATGGCCGGGGTACCACCGGACTATTTCAGTGCCACAGGGCAACTCTGGGGTAATCCTGTGTACGACTGGGAAACCCTCAAAGCTACGGGCTTTGCCTGGTGGATTAAGCGTTTTAAAGCCAATCTGCAATATCTAGACATTGTCCGCATTGACCATTTCCGGGGCTTCGAGTCCTATTGGGGAGTGCCCCAAGGGGAAAAAACTGCTGAAAATGGCGAATGGTATCCAGCCCCCGGCAAGGAATTTTTCCAAGCCCTAGGGAAAGCCCTGGGTGATAATTTACCCATTGTGGCCGAAGATTTGGGGGTAATTACTCCGGAAGTGGAAGCGCTACGGGATGAATTTAACTTTCCCGGCATGAAAGTGCTCCATTTCGCCTTTGACTCCGACCGGGGTAATCCCTTTCTGCCCTTCAACTACAGCAATGGCAACGCGGTGGTTTATACCGGCACCCACGACAACGACACCACCGTGGGCTGGTTTCAGGAACGGTCAGAGGATGATCAGCAAAAGGTGATCAATTACCTCGGCTGTGTGTGCAACGAAGGTATCCATTGGAGCTTAATTCGCCTAGCGTCCAGTTCGGTGGCGGCCCTAGCAATTTTTCCCCTCCAGGACATCCTCGGTTTGGGTAGTGACTGTCGCATGAACTTACCGGGCACTGCGGCGGGCAACTGGGGTTGGCGTTACCATCCCGACCAACTCAACGATTGGCTATCGGGGCATTTGAGTTTCATTACGGAGCTTTACGGACGGCGCATTTACCACACAGACTAGGGACAAGCCCATAGGTTTGGGGCATTTGGGAGTGCCTTGGCGTAACCCCGATTGAAACAAGGCTCGTGCTTTCCCCGTCTGGGATGGGGAAGTTTACCCTAGGGGTTATGCTCAACTACATTTGGTTTGCAATTATTTTGCTATCGGTGATAGCCGGGACGGTGACGGGCAAAATTGAAGCAGTGACGGAGGCCGCCATTGAAAGTGCCGGGACAGCGGTGGAACTTTCCATTGGTTTGATTGGCATTATGGCCCTGTGGTTGGGCATGATGAAAATTGCTGAAGCGGCCGGCTTGGTGGAATTAATTGCCAAGCTGGTTAAACCCATCACTATCAAACTCTTTCCCGATGTGCCCCCAGAGCATCCGGCGATCGGTTCCATTGTGTTGAATATGTCCGCCAATATTTTGGGACTAGGTAATGCGGCCACCCCTTTGGGCTTAAAAGCGATGCAGGAGTTGGAGGAAATCAATCCCAATAAAAGTATCGCCACCGATGCCATGTGTATGTTTTTAGCTATTAATACTTCCAGTGTGCAATTAATTTTGCCTGCTACGGTGGTGGGTTTAATGGGGACGGCGGCCAATGACATTTTTTTCTCAACAATTTTGGCTACTACTTGTTCCACGGCAACAGCCATTATTGCAGCTAAACTTTTAGCCCGACTTAAGATATTTGCTTTGCCTGCTACGGTGGAACCAGAAGAAGAATTTAATTAACTTGTTTGATAAATATAAAAACTATAAGAACTAATTGTTAGTGCTTTTTACTTCCCCCAGGATATAGAAAAATAATGCTCGAATCCGTCGCTGATATTTTTAATGCTGGAGCAAAATATGTTATTCCCTTTTTGCTCTGTGGCATTCCCTTTTATGGCCTGGTGGTCAAAAAAGTTAAAGTTTACGAAGTTTTTGTGGACGGAGCCCAGGAAGGTTTCACCATTGCCGTGAGGATTATTCCTTTCCTAGTGGCTATGCTAGTGGCGATCGCCATGTTTCGGGCTTCTGGCATGCTGGATTTATTGCTGACGGTGCTTAGCCCAGTGTTGAGTTTGGTCAATTTTCCGCCGGAGAACTTACTGTTGGCCCTAATGCGTCCCCTTTCCGGCAGTGGTTCCTTTGGTTTGTTTGCTGACTTGGTAGAACAACATGGCCCCGATTCCTTGATTGCGAAAACTGCGGCCACCATGTTTGGTTCTACGGAAACCACATTTTACGTACTGGCGGTTTATTTTGGTTCAGTGGGCATTAAAAAAATTCGCTATGCCCTTCTGGCCGGGCTGACGGCCGATGTAGTGGGGATTTTTTCAGCAGTTTATATCTGCCAATTTTTGTTTGGCTAACTGCCGATATTTCCGCTAATTTTCAACCTTATATCCACAAGCTTGGGCACAGAGATCCGCCACTTCTAAAGCATATAAACTAGCTTCTAAATCCACATAAAGGGGCTTACCAGTGGTTAGATAATCCAACACTGCTTCCGTGTCTTGTCTGAACAGTCCTCGACGACTACCAACGGTAATTTCAGTTTCCGTTTGTCCCTGAATTAACCTACCTGTTTCCCCGACAAAAATTAAGGTGCCTCGATCGCCATGGAGGGTAAAAATCCGTTCATTCTGGTGAAAAACTTCCCCTTTGCCATAGATAACCTCCGCTTTAAGACCATTATTAAACTGGAGATAGGCGGTGGCTAAACAAGCCCGAAAATATTCCGGATTAGGCTGATCCCAAAAACGACATTGGGCATCCACCTGCTGTACTGTACCGAATAAATCCGTAAACCGACTGATGCGGGACAAGGCCGCCACTAAAGGAAAGCCAAATTGCTGATGGTGATAGGTCCAACGTTGGGGAGCGGGATTTTGTCCCATGATGGTGCTATAGCGGGCGTAAAAAACCTCACCAATTTTGCCTAGGTTCTGGCGAATGGCTTGGTGTACTCCCCCCAATAGTTCAATATGTTCCACATGCAGTAATTTACCTTTTTCCCGGGCTAACTGTTGTAGTTTTTTGCCCATGGCATAGGTTAACGCTAAAGGATATTCCAACACCACATGTTTACCGGCTTGCAATGCCGCCTCGGCGATCGCCCCATGGAGTTGGTTAATGGTGGCAATGAGCACTAAATCTATCTCTGGATCATTAATTAATGCCTGCCAAGATTGCTGGGGTCTAACTCCAAAAGTATCGGCAAATTTAGCTGTATTGGCTTCACTATTGCCCCAAAAACTAACCAATTGACTACGGCGATCGCCCCGGAAAACTTCCGCCCGACGTTGGGCCGCATAACCAGTACCGACAATTCCGACCCGCACCGGCGTAGCAACTGCAAAATTTTCAGACATAGTACCTTGGGAAAAATCAAAAAAGACTGGCTCAACCAAATAATTGCTGCGAACTTGTCATAGTTATTCTGTTAAGCCGTGTTGCAGGGCAAAACGAACTAATTCAGTGCGGCTATTAGTCCCAGTTTTGGTAAATAAACGACTGACATACTTTTCCACGTTGCGGACACTGGTCTTCAACTGGGCCGCAATTTCTTTGTTCATTAAGCCCTGGGAAACCAAATCTAAAACGCTCTGTTCCCTGGGGGTAAAATCCAGCTTGATCGGCGACGGAGTGGTGTGGATACCGCTGGGTTGGCCAATTTGCTCCTTTAAAGCCCGGATTTCCTGGTAAATTTCCTGTAACTTAGCCGATTCACTGCCCGCATCGCTACTGGCCTGTTGACGAGCTAATAAATTACGGACGATCGCCTCCAATTCATCGGGGTCAAAGGGCTTGGATAAAAAAGCGTCACAGCCAGTTTGATAACCTTGAATGCGATCGCCAGTCATCCCCCGGGCCGTGAGAAACACCACCGGCAACGACTGGAAGCGGGCATCCTCCCGGAGCTTTTGCAAAAACTGATAACCGTCCACCTGGGGCATCATAATGTCGGAAATGACCAAAGCCGGCAAATGGTGCTGAAGATAATCCCAAGCTTCCGTGGCATTGGCCGCTAAATCCACCTTAAAATCACCACTATCTTCTAGGAACGCCTGCACGGATTCCCGTACACCGGGTTCATCATCAACTAACAATAGGGAAATGGGTTCTGCCATGGCGGTAATGCAGTCGTGCAAAGGTAAATAGGGCGGTTTAGTAGGAGGCGATCGTAGCAGGTTGCCAGACTGGCTGATTCCTCCCCCCATCAGCCTATCACGGGGGATAAACTCAAGAAAAACTAGCCTGGGGCGCAGCAAACTCAAGCCCACCCGGGGTTGAGTCAATCCATCCCAAGAAACCGTTCGGCAACTCCCACTCCGGCCCCCAAGTTTGCTTGGGCTAGTCTATTGCCCACAAGTCAGTGGCGTGGAAAAGCTTTGAAAACGGATTCTTAGGTAAAATCGTCCCTGTTAGAATGGCAAAAGTGAAAATTTCTGTAAATCCTTGCTAATGCGTATTTGGAGACGATGAAATATCCCACTTGGTTACGCCGCATCGGCGGTTACTTATTGGCTTTTGCAGTGGGCACGGCTTTTGGTATCGCCAATTTACCCCATGCAGTGGCGGCGGCGGACGATTTGCCCCCGGCTCCTGTGATTACCGCCCAGGCATCGGTACCCTTGACCTCAGAAAGCTTTGTGGCGGCGGCCGTATCCCGTTCTGGGCCAGCGGTGGTGCGCATCGATACGGAGACAGTGGTAACCCGTCGCACTGACCCCATTTTGGACGACCCATTCTTCCAGGAATTTTTTGGTAGATCCTTCCCCGTACCTCCCCGGGAAAGACGCATTGCCGGCCAGGGTAGTGGCTTCATTATCGACAACAGTGGCATTATTCTCACCAACGCCCATGTGGTAGATGGTGCCAGTAAAGTGGTGGTGACTCTCCGGGATGGCCGTACTTTCGACGGCCAGGTGCGGGGCACCGATGAAGTGACAGATTTGGCTGTGGTGAAAATTGAGCCCCAGGGTTCTGCCCTACCAGTGGCTCCCCTTGGCACTTCCAGTAATCTGCAGGTGGGAGATTGGGCGATCGCCGTGGGTAATCCGGTGGGGTTAGATAATACAGTTACCCTAGGAATTATTAGCACATTGGGAAGATCCGCCGCCCAGGCCGGTATCCCCGATAAGCGGGTGGAATTTATTCAAACCGATGCCGCCATTAACCCCGGCAATTCCGGTGGCCCGTTGCTCAATGCCCGGGGAGAAGTGATTGGCATTAACACCGCCATCCGAGCCGATGCCACTGGCATTGGTTTTGCCATTCCGATAGATCAGGCCAAGGCAATTCAAAATACCCTCGCTGCGGGGGGAACAGTGCCCCATCCCTACATTGGGGTGCAAATGATGAATATCACGGTGGACCAAGCCCAGCAGAATAATCGCAATCCCAATTCTCCCTTTATCATTCCTGAAGTGGATGGCATTTTGGTGATGCGGGTCTTGCCCGGAACCCCCGCTGAAAGGGCCGGTATCCGTCGGGGAGATGTCATTGTGGCGGTGGACGGTACTCCCATTAGCGATGGTGCCCGCCTACAGCGCATAGTAGAACAAGCCGGTTTGAACAAAGCTCTCAAACTCGACCTACTCCGGGGCGATCGCCGTTTAAGCCTAACCGTACAAACGGCCCAACTTCGTAATCCCACCAGTTAAGTTTCCCGTACCTCACCCATCCAAACTTTAACCATGAAAAGACGTTACCTTTTAGAAGTGGGCACCGCCTCCTTGGGAGCTTTCTGGCTGGCTCAATATGTAAATTCAACCAACCAATCCCAACCCCAACTTAAATCCGAACTAGAACCTCAAATCATGCCTAAAACAAACGAAGTTTTTGAAGTCACCAAAACCGATGCAGAATGGCAACAGCAACTAAGTCCAGAGGCCTATAAAGTACTCCGCAAACATGGCACGGAAAGAGCTGGTACTAGCCCCCTGGACAAAAACTATGATTTAGGTACTTACGAATGTGCTGGTTGCGAGCTTCCCTTATTTTCTTCCGAAACCAAGTTTAATTCCGGCACCGGCTGGCCTAGTTTCTATGCTCCCTTGGAAAATGCTGTGGCTTACACTGTCGATAAATCCTTTTTCATGACTCGCACTGAAGTTCATTGCGCCCGTTGTGGCGGCCATTTAGGTCACGTTTTTGATGATGGTCCCCAGCCCACCGGTAAACGCTATTGCATGAACGGTGTTTCCCTCAAGTTTGTCGGCGCTTAGGTTTTTTCTTGGTTTTGTCAACTTCAATTTTTCAGCGTTAATCAACGCTCATTACACCGTGAGTTCTTACCGTCCCCAACCTCGGTCAACCCGACGAAGGATGACTAAAAAGTCACCGAAAGCTAACGGCGGCTTTTTCCCCGCCCTGATGCTGGTGGGTTTGATCGGGGCAGGGATTTGGTATTTCAGCCCCAGTGGTGGTTCCAAAAATTTGCCACCCGTTAACCTAGGGGCGATCGCCGACAATTTGCCCCAGGGCATTAACCCCAAAACCCTTGTGGTAACTCAACGGGTGGATAATCCCATTGCCGGTAACACTAAAAGCTTTTCTGTGGATGGAGGGGAAAGATTAGATAATTTGGCTCGTACTATCAACTACCAGGGTACCTCGGTTAAGGAATTAGCGGATTTAATCCGCCCCTTGGCCAGTAATGACTGGGAAGAAGCCCGTTTAGCCTATAGCTGGATTACCCAAAATATTGCCTATGACGTGCCCATGGCGGAAACCCGCAACATAGATGATCTCCGGCCGGAAACAGTGCTTGCTCGGGGGGAAACCATCTGCTCTGGCTACTCCAATTTGTATCAGGCTTTAGCGAAGGAATTGGGGCTAGATGTGGTCATTATTGAAGGTTTTGCCAAAGGGGGAGACGTGATTGTGGGGGATGATCCGGACGTTAACCACGCTTGGAACGGGGTAAAAATAGACGGTCAATGGTATTTACTCGATACCACCTGGGGAGCAGGCATTGTCAGTGATGGCAAGTTCGAGGCTAAATTTAACCCTACCTATTTTGCTACAGCGCCGGAACAGCTAATTGTCAGCCATTTTCCTAGGGAAAGCCAATGGCAGTTATTGCCCCAACCCTACGATCGCCAAACGTTTGATCAGTTACCCGCGTTGACCCCCAGATTTTTCCGGGATCAAATAGCGTTGGTTAGTCATCCCAAAAATGACATCGTCGCTGGTGGGGATTTAGAAGTGATTCTCCGCACGGGTAACGATGTGCAGGTGGTGGCCCAGTTAATGGATAACAACGGTCAACCCTTAGATAAGCAATATACCCTCAGCCAAAGTCAGCAGAGCCAGGTGACAGTCAATGCCGCCTTTCCCCAACCGGGAGAATATCAGTTATTAATTCTCAGTAAAAATTCCCAGGAAGATACCTATTACCAGGCGATCGCCTACGATGTGAAGGCCCAGGGAGCAGGACAAGCATTTCCCAGCACCTATGGTACCTTCAGCGAAAAGCAGGTGCGGTTAATTTCCCCATTGGGAAGAAATTTGCCCCAAAATCAAGCCAGCTATTTCCAACTTCAAGTGCCGGGGGCGGAAAAAGTGGTCTTAGTTGATGAGCAACGGCAAGAGTTAATTCCCCTAGACCGCACAGGGGACGTTTTCACCGGCTCAGAAATTATCCGCTTTGACAATGTGACCGTAGCGGCCCAGTTCCCCGGCAGTAATCAGTTTTGGAGTTTACTGGAATACGAGTAGGGCGATTGACCTTAGCTATGGGGAGAAAAGTTTTGCCCGATCGCCATGGTTATTGAACCTAATCCAGGGATGCAAGGGGGTCAGGAATGGCATCGGAGGGAGCTTCAAATTCTCCAGTTAAGACATATTCCAACCGGAGTTTTACCCAAACAATAAAAGACTTATTGGTGGAAACAATGGCTACATTTTTTTCGGGAGCTTTAGCTTTAGCTTCGGCTAATTCTGGGGCATTAAGAAAGGCCGGTTGGATCACCTGCCAAAAGTCAATTTCCTTATTTTTTTCACCATAATCCCGTCGCCGTTCTTTCAGCACCTCTTCAAAGGGTTCCTCTTCCAAGAGAAATTTTTGACTTGCCAAAGCATAATAATAGGTAGCCATATAGTTTGTTTTACGTTTTATAAAAAATAAATACTGATTGACTATGTCGATGGGTGGGGTCGTCAATGCCCAACTTTCCACCCTACCATGGGCTCGGCGCTAAAATGGCAGCCCCAACATGGCTAATTTCATTTCCCGCACGGCCCTTTCCATGCCCACCAGAATGGCCCGGCTCATGATGCTGTGGCCGATGTTTAACTCTTCCATGCCCGGTAATTCCGCCACTGGGCGCACATTCCAATAGGTCAACCCATGGCCAGCGTTGATCCTTAGCCCCAGTTCTAGAGCAATGTCACAGGCGATCGCCAGGGACCCCAATTCCCTAGCTTGGTCGTCAGCGGTGGGGGCATTGGCATATTTGCCCGTATGTAATTCAATGAATTTTGCTCCGGTTTGGGCAGAGGCTTTCAGTTGGGCCACATCCGGGTCGATGAAAAGACTAACGGGAATATGTCGGGATTGTAACTGCTCAACTACTCCCAGCAAATAGTTCAAGTTCCCAGCCACATCCAAACCCCCTTCCGTGGTCACTTCTTCCCGCCGTTCCGGTACCAGGGTGACGTAATCCGGTTTAAGGTTGAGGGCAATTTCCACCATTTCCTTGGTGGCGGCCATCTCCAGGTTTAAGTGGGTGCGCACCGTTTTTCGCAATATTTCCACGTCCCGCTCTTGAATGTGGCGACGGTCTTCCCGTAAATGGGCTGTAATACCATCCGCCCCGGCCAGTTCGGCCAACACAGCGGCGGCGATCGGGTCTGGCTCCACCGTTTGGCGGGCTTGGCGAATGGTGGCTACGTGATCGATGTTGACCCCCAATGTTAGCAAGGCAAACCTCTCAATAATTTTGGATTTTGTTGATCTAAGCGGACTTACTATTTTAAGGGAATTGATGACCAATCCATAGTTGGGGTTCTAGTCCATGGCATCGGTGGAAATGTTTGATTTAATAGGGGTGTCGGCATAGTATCCCCCTTGCAGAGATTGGTATGGAAATTGGTGTTCCCAAGGAAATTAAAGACCAGGAATTTCGGGTGGGGCTGACCCCCAGTAGTGTACGGGCATTGCTGAGCCAGGGCCATCAAGTATTTGTGGAAGAAGGGGCCGGAGTCGGGTCTGGCTTCCCCGATGGAGCCTACGCAAAGGCGGGAGCTGAGTTAGTTGCCACTGCCAAAGAGGCTTGGAACAGGGAATTGGTGGTGAAAGTGAAAGAGCCTCTCCCTGAAGAGTATGAATATTTAACTTTGCCTAAGTTGTTGTTCACTTATCTCCATTTGGCAGCGGAACGTACCCTCACCGAAGCTCTAATTAAATCTGGCATTACGGCGATCGCCTATGAAACGGTGGAATTGGCTGATGGTCAATTGCCATTGTTGGCCCCCATGAGCCGCATTGCCGGACGATTGGCGGTGCAGATGGGTGCCCATTATTTGGAAAAACAACAGGGAGGCCGGGGAGTTCTGTTGGGAGGCGTACCCGGAGTCAAGGCCGGACAAGTAACTATCCTCGGCGGTGGCGTAGTCGGTACAGAGGCGGCCAAAATGGCGATCGGACTGGGGGCCATGGTGACCATCCTAGACATCAATGTAGACCGTTTAAACCAATTGGGAGAACTGTTCGGTTCCCGGGTGGATCTGCGCTACAGCAATGCCAGCCAAATCGAAGACCTGTTGCCCCATACAGATTTGCTCATCGGCGCAGTATTGATCACAGGCAAGCGGGCCCCAGTGTTGGTTTCCCGCCAGGAAGTGGAGCAAATGTTGCCAGGGGCGGTGATTATGGATGTGGCGATCGACCAAGGGGGCTGTGTGGAGACTTTGCGGGTAACTTCTCATAGTCAACCCAGTTACATCGAAGCAGAAGTAGTTCATGTGGGCATTCCCAATATGCCAGGAGCCACTCCCTGGACAGCAACCCAAGCGTTGAATAATAGTACATTGCGCTATGTGTTGAAATTGGCCAATCTGGGGGAACAGGCTTGGGAAAATGATTTGCCGTTGGCGAAAGGAGTCAATGTTCAAGCCGGAAAATTGGTGCAAGGGGCGGTAAAAACGGTATTTCCTGATTTGTAATGGTCAACCTCAATCAACAAGATTTGCCCCTGGTCAATGCGTTAAAAGCCCTAGCTCAACAACCGGATACGCCTTTTTATGCGCCGGGCCATAAAAGGGGTCAGGGTATTTCCCCTAGTTTTAAACAATGGTTGGGGCCAAACCTCTTCCAAGCTGATCTGCCGGAATTGCCGGAATTAGATAATCTCTTTGCTCCCACCGGGGCGATCGCCAAAGCTCAGGAGTTAGCCGCGGATTTATGGGGGGCAGAACACACTTGGTTTTCTGTTAACGGTTCCACCGCCGGTATTGTGGCCGCAATTTTGGCCACCTGTGGGGATGGGGATAAAATTCTCTTGCCTCGGAATGTTCACCAAGCGGCGATCGCCGGCATTATCCATGCTGGGGCAGTGCCAATATTTTTGGAACCGGAGGTTAACCCCGATTGGGATTTGGCTTTGGGGGTGACGGAGGAAACTTTAAGTAAAGCATTGCAAGAACATGACGATGCAAAAGCAGTATTTTTGCTCAATCCTACCTACCACGGTGTTGTGGGGGACTTACAAAAATTAATTAAATTAAGTCATAGAGTTAACCTACCTGTCATTGTTGATGAAGCCCACGGTGCCCATTTTGCTTTCCATCCATCCTTACCCAGACCGGCTTTAGAATTAGGGGCGGATATTGTCATCCAATCCACCCATAAAATGCTGGGAGCTTTGAGTCAATGTGCCATGATCCATGGCCAAGGAAACTTAATTAATCCCCCAAGAATTAGTCAATGTTTGCAATTAATTCAATCCACTAGTCCCAATTATGTTTTATTGGCTTCCCTCGATGATGCGCGGCACCAAATGGCCAATGGCGGCAGAGAAAAGATGGCGGAATTATTGAATTTTACCCTCCATTATCGACAACAATTAAGTCAAATTCCTGGGTTAACTTTATTAGAAATTACCAAACCTTTGCCCGGAGCTTTAATCCTCGATCCCACCCGCATTACCGTCGATGTCACTGCCTGGGGAATGTCAGGATTTGAGGTAGATGATTTGTTACGGGAAAAGTTTCAAATTACAGCGGAATTGCCCACCCTAAGGCAGTTAAGTTTTATCGTTAGTATTGGCAATCAAGCCCAGGATTTAGGACATTTATTGGAAGCTTTAACCCAGTTAGCACCTACGAATCCTCAACAACCTTTTCACCTAACTTTACCCGTCTTACCCGGTACTATTCTGGCTATGACTCCCCGCCGAGCGGCCCATGCTGCCCAAAAATCGGTAACCGTTAATGAAGCGATTGGGAAAATTAGTGCTGGTCTGCTTTGCCCCTATCCCCCCGGTATTCCCGTCCTTGTTCCCGGAGAAATTATCACCCCGGAGGCGATCGCCTTTTTGACAGAAGTTTTAAATTTAGGGGGTACCATCAGCGGTTTAGCTAGTGAGGAATTAACCCATTTGGCTGTGGTGAATTAAACCAAAATTAATAAGTTGAAAATAATTTGTGATTAAAATTTTCATACGTAGGCGATCACCGAACTTTCAGGCACTTTCATCTTGGGAATGTAGTTGAAATCTCAGATGGGGAAATACCTCCAACACAAGGCGATCGGGCTCGGGTATAAACAATTCCCATAAAGATAAACCATCATCATTATTTTGGTCGGGAATCAAAAGATCATAATGACCTAAATTAAAACAGTAGCAATAACCTGGGGAATAGTTGATAATTCTAATGCCTTTAACGACCTGATTATTAAGTTTTTCTATCTTACTCCTAATTATTGATTCATCTTCTGATGATTTGACAAAGAAACAGGGCCTTTTGCCGGCAGTTATAATAGACCAGTCTGAGGCTCTAGTCCCAAACTGCCATTCACCTTTGGATTCGCCTTGAAGCCTAGGAGAAGAGTAGGGAATTTTTTGACCAATTTCTAGACATAATTCTTGCCCATAACCTAGATGAGCTTGCCAGCAAATTTTACCATTTATCTGCAAATTAATTAGCTTATTTAAATAACGTTGATCAAGTTTTTGAGGGGATGTATTTGTCGAAGAAATAAAAGAAATATTCATGATTTTAGAAACTCTTTGGCTTGTTGTTCTAATTCTGGGTAAGTAAAATCTCCCCGTCCATTTTTTGTTCCTCCCTTTCCTTCCTGTTTCTTTTTTTCCAAAAATCGGCCAAATTCCTTGCGTTGGACTTTTGACATCTTAAATTGCTTGGCGACATCATTAACTTGTTTAATTTCATCTTTCATCGATGATTGAGTTGTGTGGAGGCAACCTTGAACCTTCGAGCTAAAGGGGATGTTACTTAATGCACATTTTGTCAGTTTATTCTATTGCATGTCGGCGATCGCCTGGCGGGCCATGGAGGCAATACCTTGGTCAGTGGCTTTGGGGAGTTGATAATATTTGCCCCCGGCTTTTTGGGCCAATTCTTTACCGAAGCCAGTGGAAACAAATTTTTTCTCGGTGTTGATCACCAACAATTGCATCCCTAAACCGCGAATCTTGGCGGCAATTTCTAACAATTCCGCTTTGATATCAGGCTTTTCTCCTTCGGGAATTTCATCGCCCAGGGAACGGGCCAAGGGAATATTACCCCGACCATCGGTAATGGCCACAATTACTACCTGCCCAATATCCCCGGATCGTTTAGCATTCATACCCACATTGACCGCTTGCATCAAGCCGTGGGAAAGGGGAGAACCACCGCCACAGGGCAAAGTTTCCAGCCGTTTTTTGGCCATGGCAATGGAACGGGTGGGGGGCAATAGTACCTCGGCATTTTCTCCCTGGAAGGGAATAAGGGAAACCTGATCTCGATTTTCGTAGGCTTCTGTGAGCAATTGCATCACCGCCCCTTTGGCGGCCTGCATACGATTCAACGCCATGGAACCCGACGCATCCACCAAAAACACAATTAATGCCCCGGCTTTCCGCACTAACTTTTTACCCCGAATATCTCCCTGCTCCACAATTACCTGGCGATCGGGATGGCGTAAACGACGGGATTTTTGGTAGGGGGAAGCGGCCCGCAACGTGGCATCCACAGCAATGCGGCGGACTTTTCCTTTGGGCAAAATCGGTTTGAGGTAACGGCCCCGGTCATCGGAAAAAATTACGGAACGACTGCCGGATTTACCTTGTTTCTGGGCCATCTGGGCAAAATACAGCACCGAGGGATCAAGGCTTACTCCTTCAGGATCAAAAATGAATTCTTCCGGAATGCTGGGGGGATCCTGTTCCGCTTCCGGTTCATTATCTTTGTCGTCTTCCTTGTCATCCTGTTGATCCTCTTGCTCGTCTTTCCCTTCATCCTGATTTTGGGGAGGGGGCGGCGGGGGGGGAGCCTGTTCCGGAGGCGGGGGATTGTCCATCAACACGCTACGGGGCACAATCACCAATTCCACTGCTTGCCGCAGATCATCAGCCTGCACATCACTACGGCCATCCAAAGCGGCGATCGCCTTCGCTACCCGCATGGCAAACAATTCTCCCCGATGGCCCTGGAGGCCGCCCCGGATTGCTTCTTCCACCAGATAACTCACCTGTTCCGGGGTTAAACTCACTTCCTTGAGCCATTCCCGAGCCAGAATGATGGTGGTTTTTAGGTCGTCCAATTCGGCGTCGTACTGGTCAATAAAACTAATGGGAGAATCGGCATAGGCTAGCACCTGATCCACCGCCGCTACCCGTTGATCCAGCCCCAAAATACCGTCCGCACTCAAGGCGATCGCAATGCGGTCCAATAAATGGCGACGCAACGGCCCTTCTTCGGGGTTATAGGTGGCAATTAATAAAGGCTGGCAGGGATGCTGAAAACTCATGCCTTCCCGCTCAATCTGGTTTTTGCCTTCCGTTAACACCGTTAGCAACTGATTGGCAATCTGGTCATCCAGTAAATTCAACTCGTCAATGTACAGCACCCCCCGATGGGCCTGGGCCAGTAATCCCGGCTGAAACACCGCTTCCCCTTGCTTAACGGATTTTTCCACATCCACCGATCCCAACAGGCGATCCTCCGTGACCCCCAGGGGAATTTGAATAAAGGGAGCGGGAATTACCTGGGTTTCCAATTGATCCAGGGGAACATCGGCAAATTTTTCTAGGGTGTCATCATCCCAACTGCCGGGATTTTTTGGATCGCATTGGTAACGGTTGCCCTTAATGATTTCAATGGGAGGGAGCAAAGTGTGAATTGCCCTAGCCATGACCGATTTGGCTGTGCCCCGCCGTCCGGCAATAACAATGCCCCCCAAGCCAGGATCGATCGCCCCTAGGAGTAAAGCCAGCTTGATTGCCTCTTGGCCGACGATCGCCGTGATGGGGAAATTGAGGGGAATAAAGGGGGTCAGGGTGGTCATGGAGAGTTAACAGTACCGACGGGGAACAGATTTGAGCAACAAGTTAACATCATCCCCGGTGGGCCTGGACTTGTGCAACTTTTTTCGGATTGTTATGGAATATTGAGGTGGACCTTCCGTTGATTTGTAAGCTCCCTTTCCCCTTGATTTTGCCCAGAGCCTACCACCATGTTACCTGACAAAAAACTCGGTTCCCCCAACCATCGATTCCACCACTGGTTAGTCCGCCAGGCGATCGCCGCTTTGGATAACGCCCAAGTTAGTGCCCAGGCGATCGAATCCATTGAGAAAACCTATTTTGACGGGGGCAAAATCGCCCCTGACAGTCAAAGAGGCGTTAATACCTACAACTATTTCAAATCTACTTTAGAGCGGGAATTATTAAAAATTAAGTTTAATCTAGCTCGCTTTAACGCAACTAATTTATTGAACAATAGTGAGGATTTTCAAATAACAGAAGCTGAAATTATTGTCAAACTGGATGCCATTGAAAAGATTATTGCCAAATATCGTTTTTCTGAAGATTTAGTAGAAGTTGACTCCCAATCTTCTGCTGAAATTAACAATATCTCACCAAAACGTAGTAACTTCTTTAATATTCAACGGGATTTATCCGCACAGGATGAACAGAAAATTTTACAAAATCTCCGTAATCTCAGACTTCAAAGACGCATTGCCACTCGTTTTTTAATAGTTCTTATTTTCATTCCTTTGACAGTTCAAATACTGACTAAAAACTTAGTTTTTGCCCCCTTGGTACAACACTTCCGAGTAGATATAGTTGCCTGGGAAAAAATTCACTATCAAGAGGAGACCATTGAACACTATTTTGAAGAATTTGCTCGCTATAAAGAAACTTTAGAAATCAAACAGCTTCTATCAGAAAATCAACCTCTCAACCAGGAAAAAATTCATCAAGAACTAAAGAAGAAAGCTGAAGAATTAATCCGCCAGGCTGCCACTAACAGTCAACAGGGCATAGTGAATCTCCTCGCTGATATTGCTGGATTAGTAGCTTTTGTGGTTTTGATCATAGTATTTCGTGGTAAATCCATTATCACTCAGCAATATTTAAGTCAGTCTTTTTTAGCTTTAAATGATATTACCAAGGTATTCATTTTTATTTTATTAACAGATATGTTTGTTGGCTTTCATTCGGCCCATGGTTGGGAAGTGGTATTGGAAAACTTGACAAGCCATTTTGGACTACCGGAAAATCGCCACGCCGTTTATATTTTTATTGCCACAGTGCCTGTATTTTTGGATTCACTGTTTAAGCTATTAATTTTTAATTACTTTACCCGTCAGTCCCCCACCTCTGTCGCTATTTTGGAGAAAATGCAACAATAGTTGTCTCACTTCGTATTTACAGGATAGATAAATTGGTGAATTTCAAATGTGAATAAATTATATTTACCAAGTAAAAATAAAATGTCACTCTTCAGTCATTTTCGGTATGGGGTAAATCTGAATATCGTTGGCAATTAAACTCAGAAATCAGGGAATCAACGGTGTCTAAACGTCGGAAAGTTCCTACTTCACCTTCTAACCCTTCTGCCCGCAAACGATCCCGCACGAACCCGCTAGCATTTACTAATTTTAAAGTTATGCCCTGTTGATTAAGGCTTTGCGATAAGGTTTTAAACCAACGAGCAGCAGGAGTATCAATACCAGGGGAGGTTCCCATTTCAAAAATCACTAACTCTACTGGCTCTTGCTGTTGAGCAAGGTGGTTAAATAAATCACTTTCGATGTTATTAATATTGAAATATAAAATTGGTCCATTGATTCGATAAATCAATACCCCAGAAATGACTAAATTTTCCGGATGACGTTCAAGGTCGCTAAATTGGTCAGAGCCAGGAATTCTTCCTAAAACTGCGCTACTAGGATAAGAAATAATATGGATCAAGAACAAAATGGAGGCGATCGCCGCTAATAAAACCCCCTGTAGCACCCCAAAGCAAAGTACCCCGAACAGAGCAATAAGGGAAACCTTAAATTCCAGAGGGGCAATTTTTTTGAGATGTTGTAACTCAGGAATATTAATTAACCCTTTTACCGCCACTAAAACTACCGATCCCAGGATTGCCTCTGGTAAATTGCTGAAAAGACCGGTAAAAAACAGCAAGACTATGGCAATAATACAGGCAGTAATAATGATTGCTAAGGGTGTTTTTGCCCCTGCTTTTTCATTTACTGCCGATTGAGAAAGTCCCCCGGCAATGGGATAACCTTGCCCTAAACCCGCCGCCAGATTAGCCGCCCCGATCGCCAACAATTCCTGTTCTGGATTAATGCGATAGTGATGTTTGATGGCAAAACTACGGGCGGTGGAAATACCTTCGATATAGGACAGTAAAAAACAAGCTAGGGCGAGGGGCAATAGGCTATCAAGGTCACTAAAACTCCAATGGGGCATCCCAAAACTAGGTAAACCCTGGGGAATTTCCCCCACCACTTTCACCCCCTGTTCGAGTAAATTTGTGATTCCCATAACAACAATGGCCAAAATCACTACCATCAGGGAAATAGGTTTGGATGGCCAAAGGCGATCGCCCATAACGAGCAAAACCAGAGCCAAACCTCCCACCAGTAAAGTTGCAGGCTGAATTTCCTGCCAATGGTGGAATAAATCCCAAATACGACTAAAAAAGTTACTTCCCCCAGACGGCACACCAAATAATTTGGGTAATTGGGTAGATGCAATTTGTAATGCCGCCCCCGCTTTAAAACCGGTCAAGATTGGTTCGGAAATAAAATTAACAATCTGGGATAACTTGAGTAACCAAGCTAGCAGGCAAATTATTGCTACCAAAATCGCAGTGGAAGATGCCAAAATCAAATAACGCCCAGCATCGTCGTTAGCCAGGGGGGCTAAACTCACCCCGACAAGAATGGAAATAGCAGACGTGGGTCCCAACGCTAATTGACGGGAAGTACCGAAAAAAGCGTAGCCAACGGCCCCCAACATATAACAATACAATCCCACCTCAGAGGGCAATCCCGCTAAAGATCCATAGGCTAGGGCCACGGGAATGGCATAGGCCGCAAGGGTTAAACCCGCCACCACATCAGCTTTCAGCCAACTAGGATGATAATTTGGTAACCACTGGAAAATGGGAAATATTTGTTTAATCACAGGACAGTCATAACAGGAATAAAATTTGTAATACTTTCTAGGCTAATTAATAATTAGAGTTGCACGACTTGATAAACTGCTATGCCATTTTCAAAAAATGGTTGATAGTAAATACCACCGCAATCGAAATAATATCCCCCATTTAAGCTCACAGAAGTACAACCATCGGGTAAATAATTAACTGTCGCTCCCACTGGTGGTGCAACTATCACATATTCATCCCCACTGGGTTGGAGATAAACCCCATCGGAATACATATAGGACGAAGAACCGACATAGACGGTGTCGTAATAGGGAGGAGGAGTGGCGATCGCCGTTCCTAAAACGAGCCCAGTGGTGAAGCCGACCCAGCCCCATCCCGGTGGCACTCCGTAACCGCCCCCATACCAGCCACCGCCGTTGTACCAATTATTATTGTTGTCCACAAAGTTTTGGCGATTATTTTGGCGATCGGTTGCTCCTTGTTGTCGGGTATCAGTGCGGTTAGAGCGTTCTCCCTGACGGGTATCCGTCCTTTGAGTTCTTTGATCTTGCCGATTTTGCTGGTTCCCCTGACGGTTATCCTGACGATTCTGGCTCCCCGTTTGACGGTTACTCTGACGGTTTTGTTGATTTCCTTGCCGGTTGTCCTGACGACTTTGACTGCCGGCTTGACGGTTACTTTGGCGGTTAGCCTGCCCTGAACTCCGACTTTGGGAACGACTGCTACTGTTAAAACTGCCCCGATTTTGCATTCCCCCACCGCTCCGATTGGCACCACCGGAACTCATCCGGGGAGAAGCACCGCCGCCGCCCCCTCGACTACCTCCCCCTCGGCCTCCCCTAGCCAAGGCCGAATCCATGGGTAAAAGGGTCAATCCTAAAATGAGAATGGAAAATAAACAGGCAGTTTGACGCACTAAAGATTTCATAGTTGGGCCCATAGTTTTAAAGGATATGACCGGAAATGATCCAGTCTTAAAATCACTAATTTTCTGACGGCAAATTCAGTTTATCTAGGGGAATAAATTCCACCATTACATCGTCTTTAGCTGGGGTGAAAGTAAAAGCACTGCTAGGTAATTCTGGCTGGAAATTCCAATTGGAAAATACCACTGTATATTGGGGCTCTCCGGGCAAGTCTTTATAGGTGATGATTGCCTTTTTTAACACAGGTTGCTCCCCCTGACTAATCCATATCTGAAAGTCCCTATTTTCCCCCTGAAGCAAAATTTGATAGGTTTCTTCATTACCCACTAAATTATTACCCACAAAGAAACTACTTTCGGTTTCTGCTTTTAAATCTTCACAGGGATCACTGGCAAACAAGTTAGACATGGGCAGAGTGATGCCGTATTTGCTATCAATTTGATCTAACACACCATCCAATGTATCCGGTGCCGGTTTAGTGTTATAAAATCCTAAATTGGGAGCCTGGAGGGTAAAATTCCTACCATCGTAGTAAAAATTTGTTACCCGTTCATCCCCGACATAATCGGAGCGTAAACGGTTCGGTTTTGCCACTAATAGTGCTTGGTTAGCGCTGTATTGAACTTTACTACCTATCTCCAATAATTCATCATAGGTAATGGCCATATCTACACTAAAAGTCTTTTGGGACTGGATAAAACCACAAACTTGATCAACTAACTGATCTGTGGTTCTCGCCGGAGCTTCGGTTTGGGGAATTGGCGTTTGGGAAAGGACGGGAAAAGCCCCAAAAATTCCCCCAAAAATTGTCAGGGCAAAAATATTTTTCAACATAAAATTCTAGATAGGTTAATTTTCTTACTTAGCTCCTTCGGCTAAGCAATTAAGAGTACGGACCATGGCTGCCGCTGTGTAATCCCGATGGGCTGGTTGATTGGGAGCGAATTTTGTCCCTTTTTCGTTCACCGGGGAAGCAACTTGGCAAAATGCCGACATTTGATCCGTTAACTGTTGATTGAATCCTGACACATCTGTGAAGGCGATCGCCGTAACGGTGGTTTGCCCCGGGGCAGCTAAGTTTAATTATCGTCTAGCTCTATGGAGTTTGTCGGTCTGCAAATAGGCTTTTGAGCCAATACCAAAAGTTTCTTGCAAGTCTTAACGTAGGGTTCGTTCACTAACACAAAATTTTTGACACAGCTCGCAAACAGTCCAAGGGCGATCGCCACCTTTCTCGACAGTGAGATTCCCATAGATCTAATTACCTGATTGTGTTGTACCCGGATTAGCTACATATCAGACCATGGACAGTTCAAAATCTCTGCCTGGAATTAACCCCGTTCCAACTGGATATAGTTAATTTGCCATTCCGAGCTATGTACTTTTTCTGTCAGCCCATCCCCATTGGTGGCAGTAAGAGGGCGTCATGTCGGCAATAAATTAATCATTTTCGTAGAATAATGGGGGTTGACTAAGGCAAAATTTTTGATTTGTGAACTTTGTGGATGATCTCAGCGAATTTCCCCGACAGAATAGTAACCATGGGGGCACAGTAAACCGAAATAATTGCCAGCTAGTGGTCGTTGGGGCGATATGTTAGTCACCGACTCTCTTTTGCTGGATTATAAGCGTTGTCAACGCCGGGCCTATCTCAACACCCACGGCTCCAGTGAGGAGCGCCGCCCGGAGCGGGACTTTTTGCTTAAGCTGCGTCAAGAAAGTCAAAGACATATCCAGGAAGTTCTGGAGGAACAATTTCCCCATTATCGGGAACCGGAAACCCCCACCTATCTTGGCCAAGAACGGGCCCAGGAAACCAAAACCCTAATGGCCCAGGGGGTAGATTGCATCTATCGGGGTTGTCTTTACCACAGTTTGCCGGTCAATTTGCACACCGACAACAACGGCCATTTACCAATGCTGGAACTGTTGGGCCATCCCCATTTATTGGTTAAAGTTCCTGGTGAATCCCGTTGGGGGCCATGGCAATATCGGCCAGTGAGTATCCAATTGGGTCGTCGGCCAAAACCGGAGTACAAAATTCTAGCCGCCTTCTATGCCCAGTTGTTGGCGGTACATCAAGGACCATTGCCCCGTTGGGTAGAAATTATTTTGCGGCGGGGTAATTCTTACTCGGTGGATTTGTTGGAATGGTTGCCCCGTTTTCACCAAACCCTAGCCGACTGTGTGCAAACCCTAATTCATCAGCGGGAACCAGAGGTATTTATTTCTCGCCAACGATGTAATCTCTGCCACTGGTATGACCATTGCTACGCCATTGCCCAGGAGCAACAACATCTTTCCTTGGTACCCGGTGTTACCCCCAGCCGCTACGAATCATTACAAATGGTGGGGGTTTTGACCATTGATTCCCTCGCCCGACTGCAAACCCAGCAAGTGGCCGAATTAATGGGCACGGCGATCGCCGAACAATTACAACAACAGGCCTTGGCTTTAGTGGAAAAACGGGCCATGGCGAAGGAGAAAAAAGTTTATCCCCTACCCCGATCGCCAGTGGAATTATATTTCGACATTGAAGCGGAACCGGAACGAAATTTGGATTATCTGCTGGGGGTAGTGGTGGTTGACCATGGGCAAAAAACGGAAAAATTCTATGGTTTTATGGCCAAAGATCCCGAAGAAGAAGGCTTAATTTGGCAGGAATTTGTCCAGTTAATCCAGACCTATCCTAATGCTCCCATTTATCACTTTTCTGAGTATGAAAGGGAAACAATCAAGAGATTAGGAAAACTTTATGGAACGCCCCCAAAAGTACGGGAAAAAATCCTCGAACAATGTTTTGATTTACATCATTATGTGGTCAACCATGTGATCTGCCCGGTGGAAAGTTATTCCCTCAAGTCCCTAGCGAGTTGGTTAGGTTTTCAATGGCGGGATGCCCAGGCCAGCGGTGATCAGTCGGTCTGTTGGTATGACAATTGGTTAACCACTGGCGATCGCCAATTTTTGGAATTAATTTTGCGCTATAACGAAGATGATTGCCGAGCCACCTGGATTTTAAAGGATTGGTTAACGAAATTTTTTGCTGGCCCGGCTTAATTAGTCAACCAGATGTTGGGCAATACTGGGAAAATTTGATCTCATTTCTCCCAAAACTTGGGAGGTTATTGGGCATTTTTAGGCAAATTTCTAAAATGGACTTTTTAGCACTTTAGTAAATTTATCGGTAACATTTCCCGACAGATCCAAATTATCAGGATCAAGACTTAACACTGGTGCACCAGGGGCAAGATTAAGTTGATCAAGGTTGACCCAAATGACATTGGGGCTAGTGGTTAACTCAAAAAAGTAACGACGATTCGTTAGGTCAATGGCGGTGCGATATTCCGTGTTATACAGAGAACCAGGAATATTATTGGGGGCACCAAAAGGAACAGAAGTATTGCGGGCGATCGCCAAAATACCAGCAATGGCTTCCTGTTCAGTTTTCGGTTCCGGCAACATCATCTGGTAATAGCTAGCCCGAACAAAACGATCTTTGGGATCCACATTGCCAGGCAAGGGAGTTTGGCGGGTGGCATTGGTAAAATCCCAAGTTTCCAAGAATTTCAATTGTTGATCGTAGGTGGGATCGTTCGTCATCACCCGATACTCTGGGCCGTGGTGGACAACCAGCTTACCCTCCACGTATTCCAGAATGGCCGAATCTCCACTGGCATCTTCAATGGCTAAATGCACCGTTGCCTTCATATCATCCAGGGCAACCATTACCGGCTGAATCTCATTCATCAACGCAAGGGCTTCCTTCACAGTGGCGGCATTGTCCAGTAAATATTGTCCCCACAGTCCCGCCTGTACCCCGGCTTTCTTGGGATTGCGGGGGCCAAAATCCGTCGCTGTTAAGTAAAGCATATGCATGCCCAGTCCTTTTTCATTCAAGCCGTCCACCGTACCCATGCCATAAACCGTGGTGACTACACTGCCATATTTGGAAGTCCATTGGGCTGGGTTGTCTTTAACCACTAACATGTCCCCCAACATGCCTCCATTTCTTTTGATGCCCTGGGGAAAAACCATCAACTCGGGCTCGGTGGATTCCGGCCAGTCCATTGTTCGGCCGACCACCACAGCTAATTTATTGTTATTCCACAAAATTCTGGTGCAGGCCTGGGCCGCTGAGGGCCAAAGGGTAATCTGTAGCACTACTGCTAGCAGTATGGCCGTTGTAATGTTACCGAGAAACTGAATATTCATTGTCTTTGTCAACTGTCTAGGGTTCATCACAATCTTAAGGGATGCCCATCGGGCGATCGCCCCGACCATGTCCCAAACTCAGAAATTCATGGTCTAGTTTCTAGGTTCTTTGAGCTTAATTGAAAATGGAAATGCTAATGTTCTATTACTTTTGCAATAACCAGACCCCCGTGGTAGTCACCCCCGAATTATCCGGTTGGAGCCAGAGAAAATGTAAACCCTTGGCTTTTTGTTGTCGCTGACTGAACACCCCCGCTGCGGTGGCCATTTCCCCATCCTTAAAGGTGACCATGACCCATCGATCGCCGTTTTGGGTATGAAGCACCAATCCCCCCGATTGTTGGGGATCTTCGGCAATGTAAACCAGGCTTTTGGGTTGTTGTTCCGCCAACCATTCACCGATGAAACGACATTGGCGACCACCGTAAATAACCACACCGGGGATGGGTAAATCTGCGGCTAAACCAAGCCGGAGAGGGGACAAATGCTCTGGCATGGCTTGATAACGCATGGGGCGATCGCCAAAATAGGGCCAAATATCCTGGGCTGGGAGAGCGACAAATTGCCAACTTTCCCCCAGCAGGCGATCGGGCAAAGGTTGGGGAGGAGACGGTAGGGAATTAACCATGGTGGGAAAAGAGAAATTAAGATCGAATAAATTTACTAACCAATAATCAAGCGCTGCGGGAAATATAGGATTCCAACAAGGCCACAATGGCCCCATGATGATTCAATCGTGCTAAATCAAGGGCGGTCTGGCCCCCCTGGTTTTTGAGATTAAGGTCTAAAGCGGGGAAATTAGTCAGCAGGGCTTCTACCGCCGCCCCGTGGCCCCGATGGCAAGCCCACATCAGGGCAGTAGATCCGTTGGGATCACCACGGTTAACTTGGACAGAATAATTGGCGATGGTGGTAATCACCGCAGCGAGATTTGCCATGGCTGCCAGCATTAAGGGGGTTTTTCCTTCCCATAGGGTTTGGTCCAGGTCAACCCCTGCCCGGCCCAAGGCGTTAACCATGACCGCTTGGGTCTGGGCATTCCCATGGGTGGCAGTGAGGGCTGTTAGGAGGGGCGGTTCCCCATTGCTGGAAAAATTACCGTCGGCGCCGGCATTGAGTAGTTGGGTCACAATCTCCACATGTCCCTGGGCGATCGCCAAATGTAAGGCCGTGTCCCCCGCTTGATTGACGGCATTGACCATATCTTTGGGGCCCTTTTCTAACAGAATGGTCACCATGGATTGGTAACCTTCTAAACAAGCAATGTGTAAGGCTGTATCGCCGCCATCCCCAGCCTGGGTAAGGGGATAACCGCCCTGGATGAAAGCTTTCACCTGATCAACGTTTCCTTCCTCCACCGCTGTGAACCAACCATTCTGATCCCAGGGAGCACCGGCTTGGAGTAAATAGTCAACAATTACTCGATCGCCTGTTTTTATTGCCAGGGTCAAGGGTAAATTACCATCCCCATCGCTGAGGTCCAACGGAGCGTGGTGCTCTATTAGCTTCCGAACCATGGACAAATTTTGCTGTTTAATGGCCCATTCCAGGGCGGTTGTCCCCTGCTGGTCTTGGATTTTGGCTCTGGCTCCTCCAGCTAGTAAAGTTTCCACCAGAGGTAAATTATTGCGATAGGCCGCCATCATCAACGCCGTTGTGCCGTCATCATTACCTTGATTCACCTCGGCACCAAATTCCATCAACATTGCGGCGATCGCCTGTTGAACCGGATTTTTTTCAGGGTTATTAGGGTTGGACTGTAATCCCGCTAGCAACATTAGGGGGGTAATGCCATGGGGCGGCCGGGAGCGATTGGGGTCAGCCCCCGCTTGTAGCAATTGTTTGACGGTGGTCATTTCCAGGGATGCTACTGCGTACATCAAAACCGTCAGCCCCCTTTCGTCCCTTTGGTTAACCTGGTCTGAAGCGGCAGCGAATAAATATTCTTGCACTAGTTGCCATTGACCCTGTTTAGCCGCCACCACAATGGGATTGACCATGGTTTGATTGCTGATTTTTTGCTAAAAATACTTCGACCTTTGACCGTCTGAATGCCCCATATTCCAAAATATCATTGTTGTTCGGGGCTTGGCCATGGCCCCACCAGGGATTTTTGTTGGTAACTTGTACCAATGGCAGAGGGGAAGTTTGTAACAAAAAGCAACATGGCCAGCAAATCTCAATAAAAGTTACCCTCCATTGGTTGGGAACTGCTTTAAACTAGGCTTACATCCCTTATTTACGGCGATCGCCCCCACCACAAGAGGTAACTACGAGCATGGGCAAACCCACTGGTTTTCTGGAATATACCCGCGAAATTCCCCAAGAGTTAAGCCCCGGCGATCGCCTGAGGAATTGGGACGAATTCCATGTGACCATGCCCGATAAGCAGGTGGAAACCCAGGGAGCCCGTTGCATGGATTGCGGCACGCCCTTTTGTCACACCGGTAGTTTGATCAGTGGCATGGCCAGTGGTTGCCCAATCAATAACCTCATCCCGGAATTTAATGACCTAGTCTATCGGGGGCTGTGGCGGGAAGCTTTAGATCGGCTTCACAAGACTAATAACTTTCCTGAATTTACTGGCCGGGTTTGTCCCGCTCCCTGCGAAGGCTCCTGTGTGTTGGGCATCAATAATCCTCCGGTGACCATCAAAAATATTGAATATTCCATCATCGAAAAGGGTTGGCAGGAAGGTTGGGTAACGCCGGAACCGCCCGCAAAACGCACGGGGAAAAAAGTAGCCGTAGTTGGTTCTGGCCCCGCTGGTTTAGCCGCCGCCGCCCAGTTAAACAAAGCCGGTCATTGGGTAACGGTTTATGAACGGGAAGACCGCCCCGGCGGTTTGCTTATGTACGGCATTCCCAATATGAAGCTGGATAAGGAAGAAGTGGTGCTACGCCGCTTAAACGTGCTGGAAGCAGAGGGAGTCACCTTTGTTTGCAATACGGAAATTGGCAAGGATTTACCCCCGGAAACCCTACTCAAGGACTACGACGCGGTGGTGCTCTGTACCGGTGCCACTAAGCCCAGGGATTTGGCGATCGCCGGTCGGGAACTGGAAGGCATCCACTTCGCCATGGAATTTTTGACCGCCAACACTAAGGCAATTTTAGATAAAACTCCCGGCCCGAATTTCATTAGTGCCAAGGATAAAGACGTGGTAATTATCGGTGGAGGGGACACCGGCACCGACTGTGTGGGTACTTCCCTCCGCCACGGTTGCAGAAGCCTAGTGCAATTGGAAATTATGCCCAAACCCCCGGAGGAACGGGCCGCCAACAACCCCTGGCCAGAATGGCCCAAGGTTTACAAAATGGACTACGGCCAGGAAGAAGCCGCCGCCGTCTATGGCCATGATCCCCGCAGTTACCTCACCACTGCCACCAAAATTGAAGGGGATGACCAGGGGCGGGTCAAAGCAGTCCATACCGTCGATGTCCGTTGGGAAAAGGATGGGCAGGGACGATTTATTCCCCAGCAAGTGGCTGGCACGGAACAGGTCAGACCAGCTCAATTAGTCTTGCTAGCCATGGGGTTTGTGGGACCAGAAAGTCAACTGCTGGATGCAATGAAATTGGATAAAGATGCCCGGGGCAATATTAAAGCTGAATACGGTCAGTATGAAACCAGTATTCCCGGGGTATTTGCGGCGGGGGACTGTCGCCGGGGCCAAAGTTTGGTGGTCTGGGCTTTCAACGAAGGTCGGGGGGCAGCCAAAGCCTGTGACCTTTACTTAATGGGGGAAACAGACCTCCCCTAGGTGGCCATAGCCATCGGTTAATTAACTATCCAAATGTGTATCAAAAGCGGCGATTGCCCCCTGATTTTTGATTAGTAATGCTGAATAGTCGAATTAAAAATTATCATAATCCCTTATGTTGTCAAAGGGCCCAAGGTTTCCTATGCTTTTCATAGGGTAGATAATCAAATTTCCGTAAATTTTTTATTTATCCTCCTAAATTCAACTTCAACAGCAGGAAAAGCTGTCAAGAGCCGATACTTTTTGTGTCGGGGGTTTATCTTGGGTTGCTAAAACCTATTCTGAATTCTCTTGATTTTTCCGTTCACCAAAGCTGTTACTGTGGACTGTTAGGCAATCAATCGGGTTCTGGGTTTTGATCCCTTGGTGGGAATGGCCAGATCCGGCTCTGCCCCTGACCACAGTCGAACTCGCCTGCTAACTTTTACCCGCACTTTCACGATTCTAGGAGACTATCCCCCATGTCCATTGCAGTTGGAATGATCGAAACCCGTGGCTTCCCCGCTGTTGTAGAAGCAGCCGACTCCATGGTTAAAGCCGCTCGGGTCACCCTGGTGGGCTACGAAAAAATTGGTAGCGGTCGGGTCACGGTGATTGTGCGGGGGGATGTTTCCGAAGTACAAGCTTCTGTTTCCGCTGGTATCGAAGCCGCTAACCGAGTCAACGGTGGCGAAGTGCTTTCTACCCACATCATTGCCCGTCCCCACGAAAACCTGGAATACGTCCTCCCCATTCGCTATACCGAAGAAGTTGAACAATTTCGGACATATTAATTCCCCTTTGTTTGGCGATCGGTAGTCAACTACACAGAATAGCCAGGACTGCCGAGCCTGGGCAATGGACGCTGATCAGCGTAGTTTTGATTTTTTGATTTGATATTCCCTGGGAGTAACTTAAACCTATGTCAATTGCAGTTGGGATGATCGAAACCCTTGGGTTTCCCGCCGTTGTGGAGGCCGCCGACTCCATGGTTAAAGCCGCCCGGGTTACCCTGGTGGGCTACGAAAAAATTGGTAGCGGCCGAGTCACCGTGATTGTGCGGGGTGACGTGTCCGAGGTACAGGCCTCAGTGACCGCTGGCATTGAAAACATCCGTCGGGTAAACGGTGGTGAAGTTTTGTCTAACCACATTATTGCCCGTCCCCACGAAAACCTGGAGTATGTGCTACCCATTCGCTACACCGAGGCGGTGGAACAGTTCCGGGAAATCGTTAATCCTTCCATCATCCGCCGTTAATTTTCCCTATAAATTTTGAGCCCAATTAAGCCATGCAACTTGCCAAAGTTTTGGGGACCGTGGTCAGTACATCGAAGACACCGAACTTAACCGGCGTCAAGCTGCTTTTAGTTCAGTTCCTCGACACCAAAGGTCAACCCCTGGAACGCTATGAAGTGGCGGGGGATGTGGTAGGTGCAGGCTTAAATGAATGGGTGCTGGTGGCCCGGGGTAGTGCCGCCCGTAAGGAACGGGGCAATGGCGATCGCCCTTTGGATGCCATGGTGGTGGGCATCATCGACACAGTTAATGTGGCTAGTGGCTCCCTCTACAACAAGAGGGATGATGGGAGATAACGCTCCCCCCTTTTTTCCTATCCTTCCTATCCAGTGGAGGAACTAGGATTTTGCTTGGGACATATTTGAACCCGATGCAGTGCTGGCAAAGTCCCTGGGCTGGTTGTTGGCTGTATCTAGGAGGAACTATTGCATGGGATCTCGCACCGCCTTGGCTTCCAGGCCTTGGTCCAAACATTTAGCAGACCCCCAGATTGACCCGACGGCCTACGTGCATTCGTTTGCCAATGTGGTGGGGGATGTGCGCATTCAGCCCGGGGTCAGTGTTGCCCCTGGGAGCTCCATTCGAGCGGACGAGGGCACGCCCTTTTGGATTGGCGGTAATGTGCTGATCCAACATGGAGTGGTGATCCATGGCTTAGAAACTGGTCGGGTGCTGGGGGATGATGACCAGGAATATTCTGTTTGGATTGGGCCGGGCACCTGTGTGGCCCATTTGGCTTTGGTCCACGGCCCAGTTTACCTCGGCGCTAATTGCTTCATTGGTTTCCGTTCCACTGTGCTCAATGCACGGGTGGGGGATGGGGCGGTGGTGATGATGCATTCCCTAGTTCAGGATGTGGAAATTCCCCCCAACAAATTGGTGCCCTCCGGTGCCATGATTACCCAGCAACACCAGGCGGATAGTTTACCGGATGTGCAAGCTGGCGATCGCCATTTTGTCCAGCAGATTGCGGCCATGCACGGACAAAGTGCTTCTCCAACCCAGGGAACTGATCCAACCGTGTGTGTGTTGCCGGAGTCCCTCCCCGCCGTTACCCCCGTTACTGAAACCCCCTATATAAATTCCATAGACAACATGAGTATTAATTCTGACATTACCAACCAGATCCGCTCCCTCCTGGCCCAGGGCTATGGTATCGGGGCGGAACACGCCAACGAACGACGTTTCAAAACCAAATCTTGGCAGAGCTGTGGCACCGCCGATGGTTTCCGTCCCGACCAGGTTATTGCCACGGTGGAAGGTTGGCTCCAGGAGTTTGCGGGGGAATATGTCCGCCTCATTGGCATTGACCAGGGGGCTAAACGCCGGGTAGTGGAAGTGATTATTCAACGCCCCGGTGATGTTCCCGGTTCTCCTAGTCGGGGTACCACCACCACCAAAGCCCTAAGCAGTGGCGGTAGCGGCCGGAGTGCGGTGGCCCACCAAACAGGTAACTTAGCTGGGGATAGTGCTAACCAGTTGCGGGCCCTGTTGCATCAGGGTTATAAAATCGGCTTGGAATATGCCAGTGCCCGTCGCTTCAAAACCGGCTCTTGGTTAACTGGAGGCACCATTGGTAGTCATCGGGAAGGGGAAGCTTTGCAGGAATTAAATCGTTTCCTGGCCGACCACACCAATGAGTATGTGCGCATTATCGGTATTGATCCAGCCGGTAAGCGGCGGGTGGCAGAAATTGTTGTACACCGTCCCAATGGTAATGGCAATGGTAAACCTTCTAGTTCCAGCAGTTCCGTTGGCTATAAGTCTGCCCCTGTGAGCTCCGCCGGGGGCTCTAGTGCTGGTGGTTTAACCCCAGAAGTGATAGCAACGGTGCGGGGATTACTCGCCAACGGCCATAGCATTGGTACCGAACACACAGATAAACGTCGCTTTAAGGCCAAATCCTGGGATACTTGTCCCACCATTGATGGTGGCCGGGAAGCTGAAGTTTTAGCCAAATTGGAAGCTTGCCTAGCAGATCATGCCGGGGAGTATGTGCGGATTATTGGTATTGACCGGGTTGGTAAGCGACGGGTGTTAGAACAGATTATTCAACGTCCAGGGGACAACGTTGTTGCTGGGCGATCGCCGTCTTCGTCTAGTGCTAGTACATCCAGTAGTGCCTCCAGCAATGGCTTTGGCAGTGGCAATGGTGGTGGTTACAGTAATTCTGCCGTGCGCCTAGATAACAGCGTGGTTACCCAGGTGCGTTCCCTCCTGGCCCAGGGTTACAAAATTGGCACCGAACACACGGATAAACGTCGCTTTAAAGCCAAATCCTGGCAGAGTTGTGCCCCTATCACCAGTACCCACGAGTCGGAAGTGTTGCGGGCCCTAGAAGGTTGTTTGGCAGACCATAACGGCGAATATGTCCGCTTACTAGGCATAGATCCCACGGCTAAACGGCGGGTGTTGGAAACCATTATTCAGCGTCCCTAGTAATTACTAGTTGACCAGCCCCCCGGATTTTGCCATGCAGTTACCGCCCGTTCACAGTGTTAGTCTTTCTGAATATTTTGTGAGTGGTAACGTGATCATTCACGAAACAGCGGTCATTGCTCCGGGGGTTATTTTAGAAGCGGCTCCGGATTGTCAAATTACCATTGAAGCCGGAGTCTGCATTGGTTTAGGCAGTGTGATTAGCGCCCATGCCGGTGACGTGAAAATTCAGGAGCAGACGGCGATCGCCCCTGGCTGTCTAGTAATCGGGCCAGTGACCATTGGGGCAACAGCTTGTCTCGGTTCCCGGAGTACCGTTTTTCAGCAGGATATTGATGCCCAGGTCCTAATTCCTCCCGGCTCCTTATTAATGAATCGGGTTGCCGATGTCCAGACGGTAGGGGCTAGTTCTCCAACAACTGACAGCGTTACTGAAAAAAAATCCCCTTCAACCGCAAACCCCATTGCCCCTATTCCTTCCCCCTGGGACAACGAGCCCCCTGCAAAGGGGACAGATTCCCCGTCAGATCAAGCAAAAGAATCCATTGCCAGGCAATCAAGGCCATCAACCGCCGAGGCCGCAGAACAGATTTCCTCAAATCGATCCCCTGGGGAATCGACGCCAACTGCTCCGACGGTGGTCACCACTGCGCCATTAGTTTCAGAAGAAGTACAAGAAAAGCCTCCCGTAGTGGGTCAGGTTTACATTAATCAGTTACTCTTAACCCTATTTCCGGAACGACGATATTTTAGTTCTTAAATGGATTGTCACTAGAGCATCAGACGGGCACAGTGGTGTACTTATCCTGGATAAGGCATTGGGGCAACGATATGACTAATTCGACTAAAAATAGTGCAATGTAAACGTCTCAAGTGCCTTCAATATAAGCTTTGTAGAAAGCGCTACTCTCTTGATTGTATTTCAACCAGCCGTATCACCAACAGCGGGGGGAGAAAAAACTGGTTAAACCTTTAAAAGTGAGGTAATACCCACAAAAGTAGAGTTAGTTGAGGTAGTGTCTAATTTTTAAGCTAAGGTATTTACCATGAAGGGGATGGTGTTGGAAAATTAGCGTCTCCCTAAAAATTCCTCCTCCTCGCCCATAGTCACGGTTTTTCCCCCAACTCAGCTTAATTGTTGTTTTAGCGGCAAAGTGGGATCTTTTCCGGAAAAACTGGTGGTTGTTTGTCCCAGTTATCTCAATCCATTGCGTCTCGCCTAAATTATGCTGATCTGTCTCCAGTGCTCCGCCGAAAATCCTAATCGCAACACTGATTGCCAAAAGTGTGGGGCGTCCCTGAAGGAGCATCCCTGTAATCAGTGCGGAGAAATGGTGCAGTACGGAGAAGCCCATTGTCCCCATTGCGGGGCGATCGCCGGTCAGATATTAACAGTGTTGGTCACGGTGCCAGTGGCGGTGGGCCCGGATGGGAAACCGGAACAGAGTTTTGATCCCCAAGGGATCAGGCTTTATGAAAACTTCATTGATGTGGGTCAACGCTACCAACTCCTCACTCCCGTGGAAGAAAACCCATTTGTGGTGGATGAAGTGGGGGAAGGGGAACAAATCGTGCTCAAAAGCAGGGTGGTGGACTGCCAACCTTTACAGCCTTCTGTACTAAAAGTGTTGTTGTCCCAGCAGGGAGACTTGTTAACCAGGTTACCCCAAATGTCCGATGGGGAAATTATGGCCAATGACACTTGGTCAAGCTTGAATTTACCCAAGGCGATCATTCCCTACTTTCGCTTTCCGGTGTTGATGCCCAAAATCCCCGAAGTCTACGATGCCTGGTGTGACGGAGATTATGGTTTTGTCTTGATGGAGGACCGTTCCGAATGGGATGTGTTAGCAGATGTGCTGCGGGACGAAGGGGACTCTCTGCCGGGATTGGAAATGGTTTTTTGGATCAATCAACTTTTCCAACTCTGGCAGCAACTTTCCTCGGCTGGCTGCGGTAAAGGGCTGTTGATGGGGCAAAATCTGCTAGTTGATGAAGACCAAAACATCGCCCTAGAACAAATTTATGCCAATGGCGGAACGCCAGTTTCCCTAGAGGAATTTGGCTCTCTGTTACATGGTTATTTTAGTCCGGTACCCTCGGCAGGGGAGGACTTGTTGGCCATACTGCAAAGAGCGGCCCAGGGCGAGTATCAAGATGTAGATGATTTGTTTGCGGACATCGAAGATTTAGTGATTACGGTGGAGGAGGAAGGGGAAAATTTCATTATCCATGAAGTGGATTTTGAGCAAATTCCTGATGATGTTTTTGCGGCGATAGAAAGTGGAGAAAGTGCTTTCAAAAGCGAGGAAGTTGCTCCCAGCATTAATCCTGTTACCATGCCTGATGTCAATGTGTTTGACTCGGAAGAGGTGGACGATGTCCCCACAGCGGTATTACCTATGCAGTTAATTAGCCTGGTGGATGCGGGCTACACTGACCGGGGTGGGCACCGACAGCATAATGAAGATTTTTTCGGTATCACCACAAGTGTGGAAACCCATCGTAATAACCATGGCAAGACCATCAAGGCCCAGGGGGTTTATGTGGTCTGTGACGGTATGGGGGGCCATGCGGCAGGGGAGGTGGCCAGTCAGATGGGGGTCAAGACCCTGCTGGAGTATTTCCAAATTGTCATGGCCAATAGGTTGCCGGACAAAAATACCATCACTGAAGGGATTAATCTAGCTAACCAAAAAATTTACGAAGTTAATCAAAGTAATGCTAGTTCCGGCAGTGGCCGCATGGGTACTACGCTGGTGATGATGCTAGTTAAAGACACCACCATGGCGATCGCCCACGTGGGGGACAGTCGTATTTACCGAGTCACCCGCAAAAATGGTTTAGAGCAGTTGACGGTGGACCATGAGGTGGGCCAACAGGCCATTCTTAACGGGCTGGATCCGACATTGGCCTATGCTCGCCCCGATGCCTATCAGTTGACCCAGGCCTTGGGACCCCATAGCAGTAGTTATCTCCAACCGGACGTAGCAATTTTTGAAATTGAAGAAGATTGT
This sequence comes from Synechocystis sp. FACHB-908, assembly GCF_014698595.1. NCBI lineage: Bacteria > Bacillati > Cyanobacteriota > Cyanophyceae > Synechococcales > Merismopediaceae > Synechocystis > Synechocystis sp. FACHB-908. Next base: position 166,304 of record NZ_JACJTH010000021.1, read on the forward strand.
CTGATTCTGCTCTGTTCTGATGGGATTTCCGACAATGATTTTGTCGAAGAACACTGGCAAGAACTACTGCTGCCCTATGTTAGCTCCAGCCAAGACGTAGACCGGGGCCTGAGAAAATTAATGGAGGCGGCCAATGAATACAATGGCCATGACAATTTGACCGGTGTACTGGTGCGACTCAAGGTTCGCCCCCAAATTCCTTTGGATGTGTGGTAGTTTCAGTAACTTCTGCTTGGTGTTTGCCTAGGGTGAATGCGTCGATCGCCTTGGTAAGGACACAGGTGTACACCAGGGCTTCTTCTAGCCGTTGGAAAGAGGGAATGATTAGACTACGGCTGGCGGTTAAGACCAAAATTTCTGGTTTGTCCTGTCCCACTGTCAATACTGTTTCCACCGCCTCGGTAGGTAGTTTACCCAGGGGTTGATGGTCCAAACTGGCCCGCACAAAATGTTGATCCACAGCACAGTGCTTAACCCGACTCAGACGCCAGCCCCGGTAAATCATAATGGCGATCGCCAGCAATAGGGGCAGACCAATGCGCCAATCCTGCCAGGGCAGCATTAAACCGAAATTATCCGGTATTTCAACGTAAACCATCTCCCCAGCAAATGCCCGTCTAAAACCATCCAAAATAGCCCCCAATTGCACCATAAATCCCATCATCAATATCACAAATAAGAGGAAACCCGACTCTCGAAAAATCTGTTGAATTAATAGCCAAGAATCCCCCCAGCGCCAACGGGAAAAAATCTGCCATTTACGCTCTGTTCTTTTCACCCCCACCCCTTGTCCTTGTTGTAACAGCTTTGCTTCCTCCTGGGGTGTAATCCTATTAAGGGCATAGGCTCCCAACCCATGGCTAGCTTCAAAAGCCACCGGCACCGGTTCCCCGAGCAGTTCTTGAATCACGGCGATCGCCTCTAGCACCGGGTCGAGGTTTTGATCTTCCTCAAAAATCCAATCAGACCCATCGTATAAAAGCAGTTGTCCCTGCCACACCGTCGCCAATTTGTCCTGAAAGGCTCCCCCCCTAATTTCCCGTCGCCGCACCCCAATGGCCCTTACCTGTCCTGGATTAAACTCCATCGAGAGGGGAGCACTGTGGGATAGTTGCAGTTGCCAATGTAAATTTTCTGTCCCATGGCGACGGAGGTAAACCCGACGAATGTAATGGCCTTCCTGAAAATTTCGATGGGTAATGGAGTTGTCAATAAACCAGAAAAGAAAGAATAAAGTAAACAACCATTGGCTAGCGGTACGGAAGCTAAACGTTAACCAACAAAGAAGCAGAAAAATCAAAAAAAGGATGAGATTGAAAGCTTCATTGTTTTGCACCTCCCCCGCCCACAACTCCTGCCACATCATTTTTAATAAACTGGTGTAGAGGGATTGGAAAATTTTCTTGAGCTGGACCAGAGGAGTAATGGCCAAAGCATAGGGACTGGGGGAAGGATAAAGAATGGTGCCCGTATAGACCGGCTGGGGTTCGGCAATATTCTCGTTACCTGCCATGGGGAACCTCGGTGGAAAAGATGGCGTTATCCGATTAATCCGATTATAAGAATGGACCTAAAGGTCAGGCAGGAGCCCTGGGACCTATAACTTCCCCGCTGCCGCTAGTTAGCCAGGTCAGTTAGGTTAAACATAAAGGGAACCGCAGACCCCTTGCCTTCTCCCCCCATCACCAAAACCTTGGGCATGGGAGCCCCCCCTTCCCGCCAAGCTTCGATCGCCTCTTTTTGTAGGACTAATTCCCCCCCCTGAGCTTTTAAAGTTTCCGCCAGTAACCGTTGGGCTTCTGCCTTCCCCTTGGCTCGGTTGATGTCCGCCTGGGCCTGTTGTTCCGCTTCCTGGGCCACATACACTGCCCGCTGGGCTCTCTGCTCAGCAATTTGTTTTTCCTCCACCGCCTTGGCAAATTCGGGGGAGAAGGCTAAATCCACCACACTGGTGTCCAGAACAATGATGCCGTATTTCTCCAGGCGGGAATTAAGGGCGTTATCAAAGTCTTCCTTCAACTCGCTCCGTTTGGTGATGGCTTCTTCCACTGTGCGTCGCGCGGCGGCAATTTTAAAAGATTCCTGGGTTTGGGGAGCAATAATCTTGGCGACAATATTTTGTAACGTGCCTTGGGTGCGGCGAATGGTAACGACCTCGGTGGGATCGAGGCGGAAATTAATGGCAAAGCTGGCAGACAAATCTTGCAAATCCTTAGTGGAGCTTTGGGCCGGCACTTCAAATTTTTGCACCGTCACATCGTAAATATCCACCGACGATACCAGGGGCGGTTTGAAATGAATGCCTTCTAGTAGGGCTCCGTCCTGGGCTTTACCCAACACACTCAACACACCGGCTTGACCAGGGTTAATCACCACAAAGGAGTTAAAACTCAGCAGGACTAGCAAGGCGGCGATCAGCCCCCCCACAATGGACTGCCAGCCGTCAAAGGATGGTTGTTTGCTCATAATGCTTGCCTGTCTGTCGTTGAACTTGGGGGAAATCCCTGCCCAAAGTATGGCAGAAAACCTTTCCCTTCCCAATGCCCCAACTTCCGGTAACCCGATCTGAGCTACAGTGGAGTTCCGCGGTGAATTGTTACCGACGGTGAGACCACGTCCTAACTTTTAGCCCATTTTTCGGTTCCCCAACGGCCAAGATTAACAAAATTAAATTTTAGATATTAACTTTTAAGTTTTCCCATGGCTTCTCAATTACGTGTTTATGTGCCGGAGCATCCTCTAATTAAGCATTGGTTGGGGGTAGCTAGGGATGAAAACACGCCGCCGGTTTTGTTTAAAACTGCCATGGGGGAATTGGGACGTTGGTTGACCTATGAGGCCGCTCGTTATTGGTTGCCGACGGTGGATACGGAAGTGAAAACTCCCCTGGCGATCGCCAAGGCCAGTCTTATTGACCCCCAAACGCCCTTTGTCATTGTGCCCATTTTGCGGGCGGGGTTGGCTCTGGTGGAAGGGGCCCAGGGGTTGTTGCCCCTGGCAAAAATTTACCATCTGGGTTTAGTGCGCAATGAAACTACCCTGGAACCTAGTCTGTATCTGAACAAGTTGCCGGAGCGGTTTGCCCCCGGTACCCATCTTTTGTTGCTAGATCCCATGTTGGCTACGGGTAATACCATCATGGCTGCTTTGGATTTGCTGATGGCCCGGGACATTGATGCCAATTTAATCCGTTTGGTCTCCGTGGTGGCCGCCCCCACTGCCCTGCAAAAATTAAGTAATGCCCATCCCAATTTGACCATCTACACCGCCATGATTGACGAACAACTCAATGACCGGGGTTACATTGTGCCCGGCCTAGGGGATGCAGGCGATCGTTGCTTTGGTACTTGATAACACCATTAAACTAGTGATCAAATAATTACAAATTCACCCCCAAACGTTAACAACAGGAGTAAAGTCATGGCTCAAAAAGATAACTTCGCCGGAGGATTTTTATTAGGTACGGTCATTGGTGGCGTAGTGGGGGGAATTTTGGGTTCTGTCCTGGCCAATCGAGCTGCTACCCAAAGCCCCGACCGGGAAAAATTAGACACTGAGGGGGTAGGAAATCTCGATAGTGAGGAAAATATTGAGTTGGCTCGCCGTCGCCTGGAAGACAAAATTGCCCAACTTAATTTGGTTATCGACGATGTCCGTGACCAGTTGGGCCACGTCAATGAATTAAACAATATCAAGGAAGTACAAGAAGAACATCGCTAACCAATCCCCGCTGAAGGCCTTTCCTCGCCACTCCCTTGGCCTGGGTCTAGTTGAAGTTACCGCCATCATTGCTGGGGAACCAGAGGAAGTGACAATCCAATGACATTCAAGATCAAATTTTGGGGAGTACGGGGTAGTATCCCTTGTCCAGGGCCAACCACAGTGCGCTATGGGGGCAACACCACCTGCGTGGAAATGGCGATCGGAAGGGAACGACTGATTTTTGACGCAGGCACCGGCATCAAGATGTTGGGGGATAGTCTCTCAAGCCAGGAGAGCGTGTCGGCCGATATTTTCTTTACCCATAGTCACTGGGACCATATCCAAGGATTTCCATTTTTTACCCCTGCTTTCCGGCCCGGTAACTTTTTTCGAGTTTATGGTGTACCGACCCCCGATGGTACAACCATTGAACAACGGCTCCATGAGCAAATGTTGCACCCCAATTTTCCTGTGCCGTTGCAAACGATGCAGGGCATTGTGGCCTTTTACGATTTGGAGGTGGGGGAAGATGTTGTGATTGGTAACATTGAGTTGCAGACCCGGCCTTTAAATCACCCAGGGGAAGCCATGGGTTATCGGGTAACTTGGCAAGGCATTACAGTGGCTTTTATCACTGATACAGAACATTTTCCCGATCGCCTGGATGACAATGTATTGGCTTTAGCCCAAAATGCAGATGTGTTGATCATTGATGCCACCTATACCGACGAAGAATATTATGATCGCCAGATGAGCAAGGTCGGTTGGGGCCATTCCACCTGGCAAGAAGCGGTGAAGGTGGCCCAGGCTGCCAGGGTAAGACAATTAATCCTCTTCCACCACGATCCTGGCCATGATGATTCAATGTTGGATGTCATATGGGACCGAGCTAAACAACAATTTCCCGCCACGGCGATCGCCAAAGAAGGCATGGAAATCAGCTTGATTCCTGGAACAATGGCTAATCCTCTTGCAACCATTACCATAGTGGGGTGAGGTCGGCCCATCTTCAAGGGATTCCATCCTTAAAATAATCAGTTAAATTCCAATAAATTTTAAGGACTGGTTGGAGATAGCCGAATTTTCCCTTTCCCCCATGGGCCAATAGCTTTTATACCCAATCCAGTTTTGAACTTTTTTAATCTGTCCCCATTGGCAAATAATCTTTCCCTACAGAAATTACTCCAAAATCGACTGCCCTGGGCTGTGGTTGTGATTGCCCTTTTTCCCTTGGTGTTTGTCGGTTGCACTACCAGGAAACCCGCCACCGTGACCCTGTCCACTGGCAATGGGCTCAGCGCCTATGTTCGCATTGGCCAACAAATCCAGGAATCAGCGGCCACCGTTGACCTTGTTGTGGTGGACAACAAGGATTCCCAGGGTTCCCAACAAAATTTACAACGGCTATTGGACGGGGAAGTGGATTTTGCCATGGTGCAACTCGACGTGGCCAGCGAAGCCATGAAAGCAGGGGATGTAGCTGCCGTGGCCATTCTGACTGAAGAATATGCCCACATCGTTGGCCGCAAAAATCAAAATGTGAATACCCTAAGAGATCTAGAGGGTAAAAAAGTCAGCATTGGCCCCCCAGCTAGTGGCATCAACTTCACCGCCACCCGCTTATTTGATTCCACCAATTTGACCATTCAACCCTATACCCAGTTAGGTTTGAGTATGGGCTTGCAAAATTTCGTTGCGCCCAACAGTCCCTTGGATGCCATGGTGTACGTGGGGCCGTTTAAAGCCAGCGATGAAGTGCGGGAACAATTGACCATTGTGGAAAATGTTGATTTTGTGCCCCTGAGCGAAAGCTTCATTAATTACCTGACTTTGCAATTTCCTGAATCCTACCGCAAAGCCTATATTCCCCAGGGTACCTACCGTGCGTTGCCCCCATTTCCTTCGGAAGACATTCTGACCATTTCCACCGGAGGGGCCTTATTAACCAGACCCAATATGAATCGGGAAAAAGTGGCTTTAATGACCTGGGCAATTTTTGCTAATTCTAGGCAATTCGCTTCGTTTTACCCCAAATTGGCAACGGAGAATGGTTCGGTTAATCTTTATGAGGGCTTGCTGTATATTCATCCCGCCGCTATGCGTACCTATCGGGAGGGAGACCCCCGCATTGCTTGGTTACGTTATCTTCAGGAGAACAAACCCCTCCAGGCCGCCTCCATTATGCTGTTGGGCACTACCACCATTGGCTTTTTGCTCCAGGGTTGGCGCAAACGGAAAACGGAAAAGTTCCTAGTGGGCCACCGTCAGGCGATCGCCGATTTGCGGGAAACGGCCCAGGAAAATCCCCAGGAAGCGTTAAGGGAAATTGAAAGTTTAAAACAAAGCTATCGCCTGATGTTGATTGAAGGCAATTTAGCGCCGGATTTATATCAACAAATTGAGGGCATGAACGAGGTTTTTATCGAACAATGCCGTACGGAAATTAATCGCCAACAGGACCAGGATTTGAGCAAAATCATTGGCGGTTTAACAGAAGTCCAGCAATACCGCAGCAATAATGCCCCTTGGATGGTGGAACATCTGCAACAATGCCAGGAAATTTATCGGGAAATGCTTCTCAAAGGACATTTAGATTTTCCCACCTACCTTAATCTTTATCAAATGCAACTGTTGTTGGATATTCTTATCAGTCGGCCCCAGCCCACGATGGAGAGAGTTTGACCTTTCCCCATGGCTGCCAATTTCTTAGTGCACGTTTGGGAATTGGACCAAACCGGAGCGGTACAAAATGCCGCCATTCGCCCGTATCAAATTCCCCGTTTTCCCAAAGTTCCTCGTACGGAATTCTTTTGCCTAAACAAGAGAGTTATGGCTAATTCAAATCAGACTAAGAAGGCAGCGTTTGCTGTAAAGCTTTTACCAAGACCACTTTAGTTAGCCTGTTTAAATTATTCTTAGAACCTGTTTATAAAGTCTGATTCTGCCCCCTAAATCTCCTCACTAAAGCTCCGGCAATGCTGGGGGACTTTGACTTACTTTCCCCCCAAACTTGGGGGGCCAGGGGGGCTTTCCAAACACGCTCTTAATTGAATTGGCTATAACTGAACCAAAGGGATAGAAAGTTACTATGCCTGGATTGGTGTTCCTTTCTGCCCCTTTAAAACCTTGCAAAGCCCCATTGTTCTGTTAACGTTTGACCAACTTTTTCCGGGCTACTTTCCGTAAACGGATGGATTCCGGCGTAATTTCCACTAACTCATCCGGTCCAATGTATTCCAAAGCCCTTTCTAGGTTCATATCTTCCGGCGCTTGGAGCTGTACCAATTCGTCCCCGGTGGCCGAACGGTGGTTGGTTAGCTGCTTGGTTTTACAAACGTTCAGTTCAATATCTTGAGGCCGGTTATGCTCACCGATGATCATGCCCTTGTAAACCTTGGTGCCGGGAGTAATGAAAAATACGCCCCGATCCTCAGCGTTTTTCATGGCATAGAATGTGGCCACCCCTTCCTCGAAGGCCACCATGACACCGTTATAGCGGGTTTCCAAATCACCACTCATGGGGCGGTATTCCAAAAAGCTGTGGTTCATGATGCCTTCCCCCCGGGTGATGCGGATAAAATCCCCCCGGAAACCCAGTAAACCCCGGGCCGGAATGACAAATTCCAATTGGGTGCGGCCGTTGACGCTGGTTTGCATATCTTGCATTTCTCCCCGTCGTTGTCCCAGCCGTTCAATACAGGCTCCCACCGCCGCTTCTGGTACATCTAAAACCAGATATTCCACTGGTTCACAGGGTTGACCGTTGACCTCGCGATAAATCACTTGGGGCTGGGCCACTTGAAATTCATAACCTTCCCGTCGCATGGTTTCAATCAAAATACCGAGGTGCAATTCCCCCCGACCAGAGACCAAAAATTGCTCGGCACTTTCCCCATCTTCCACCCGTAGAGCAACGTTGGTTTCCAATTCCCGATTGAGGCGATCGCGAATCTGACGGGAGGTAACAAATTTGCCTTCTTGGCCCGCAAAGGGAGAATCATTGACCGAAAAGGTCATTTGCAAAGTCGGCTCGTCCACTTTGATCAGGGGCAAAGCCTGGGGTTCATCGGGACAGGTCAAAGTCTCACCGATATTGGCATCGGCAAAACCGGCGATCGCCACAATGTAGCCGGCACTGGCTTCTGGCAGTTCGATGCGATTCAACCCTTCAAAACCCAAGAGTTTACTAACTTTTCCTTTGGCGATCGAACCATCCTCTTTCACCAAGGCGGCCTGTTGTCCGGCTTTAACCGTACCGTTGTGGATGCGGCCAATAATAATCCGTCCCAAATAATCGGAATAATCCAGGGTAGTCACTTGTAACTGGAGGGGTTTGTTCGGATCGCCGGCCGGGGGCGGGACATGGTGCAAAATCGCCTCAAACAAAGGCTTCATATCCTCGGAATCGTCGTCCAGACTTTCTTTAGCAAAGCCCCCTAAACCAGAAGCAAACAGAGTGGTGAAATCACACTGGTCATCGTCTGCCCCCAGTTCCACAAATAGATCAAATACCTTATCCACGGCGGTGTTGGGGTCGGCCCGGGGACGATCAATCTTATTAACCACCACCAGGGGGCGCAGACCTTTTTCCAACGCTTTTTTGAGCACAAACCGAGTTTGGGGCATGGGGCCTTCATTGGCATCGACGATTAACACACAACCGTCCACCATACCCAGCACCCGTTCCACTTCCCCACCAAAATCAGCGTGGCCAGGGGTATCGACAATATTAATTAACGTATCTTGGTAGCGGACCGCCGTATTTTTCGAGAGGATAGTAATGCCCCGTTCCCGTTCCAGATCGTTGGAGTCCATCACACACACCGGTACGTCTTCCCCTTCCCGGAAAATGCCTGATTGCTTCAACAAAGCATCAACAAGGGTGGTTTTACCGTGATCAACGTGGGCAATGATGGCGACATTGCGGATGGGAAGAGACATAACGGGCAAGCGGCTTCAAGGTCCGCATTAACAATTTGTAATATTCAGTCTATCCTACCGTTGCCTCCTCTGGAGCAAAAAGCTTCTAAAACTGAACCTAAGAGCCTGTTTGAAAAGCCCCCTGGCCCCCAATTTTGGGGGGAAACTGAGTGAAAGTCTCCCATTATTGGGAGATTTAGGGGGCGGAATAAAACTTGCCAAACACGTTCTAATTACCCGCAATGTATTTGTGCAAAAAGCTATTGGCGGCCAGAATATTTAACGGTTCACTGAAGCAATAGCCCTGCATGAAAAAGCAATTGAGGCTATCTAAAATGTTAATCTGTTCCTCCTGTTCGACCCCCTCGGCCACCACCTTCAGGTTGAAGGTTTTACCAAGATTGATCAGGGTTTCCATCATGGTTAAATTAGGAACGTTATCGGTTTGTTCTAGTAACTGTGCCGTTAGGGATTTGTCAATTTTTAGCTTTTGAAAAGGTAAATCCTGGAGACAACGGAGGGACATATAGTCGGTGCCAAAATCATCTAGGGAAAAACCCACGCCGTAGTTATGTAAGTTGGTGATAATTTGCTGTGCCAGACCAAAATCCTTCATCACAGTGGATTCTTGAATTTCTAACTCCAAGTAATGGGTCTCCATCTTGGCCATGGCGATCGCCTCCATGACCATATTTTTAAGTAAAGGATGATAAAACTGCTTTTCAGAAATATTAACGGAAACTAAAAAAGGAGTTTGCAATTGCTGTTGCCACAGGACATTTTGTTGACAGGCAGTTTCTAAAATCCACCGAGTGAGGGGCACCATAAATTCCGTTTGGTCGCTCCACGGCAAAAACTGTCCCGGGGGCAGTAGGCCCTTTTGGGGATGTTGCCAACGGATAAACGCCTCCATGGCCTCAATAGTTTTTTTACGCCAATTAATCTGGGGCTGATAGTACAATTCCAACTCATGTTGTTCCAACGCCCGTAGTAAACGCTTTTCTACGATCGCCAAACGCTTTTGATCAGAGTCAGAAAGTCCTGGCACCGGCTGGGGGGCACCGATGCGCACATCCACCGCTGTTTCTATATGGTCATCCGCCTCTCCTGACCCCGGGTTGGTGGGTTGGGGTAACAACTGCTGTAAATTTTCTCTAATGTGACCGATCAAGTCATTCACCTGCTCCCCATCCACCGGATAGAGGGCCACCCCGTAGGTAATCTCTGGCTGGAACGGTCTTCCCCCCGCCGTCACCGGAGCTAAAACCGGTTTCATCAAGCGTTGAGCAATTCCCAACAGGCTGCTAGTATCCTGTACCTTGGACACCAGAAAAATAAACTCATCTTTATCCCAACGGGAAACAATATCTCCATTGCGCAAATTTGACTTCAGTTTTTGCCCCGCTTCCTGTAGGAAAGCATTGGCCACCGCGTCTCCCCGTTTGCGCTTGAGATCAGACCAATTATTAATCTGGCAGAGTAAAACCCCCACCTGGGCATGGTGACGACGGGCATTGGAAAGGGCAATATTTAAGTACTCCAAAAACAGAGTCTGATTGGGCAAATCCGTTGCCGTATCAAGATAGGATTGCTCGTGAAACGTTTCATCATTGGAGCCAGCCAACAAATCAACCCCTTCCCTGGTGTTATAGCTGGAGGCAATCTGAGCGGAAACCGCCTCATTATAGGGAGAAGTCTGGGGCAATATTTCCACTGGCTGGGAGGAAGACTCCCCAAACCCCTCTCCAGTAACGTGGTAACTGGCATTGATGCTACAGCCAAAATTAATCAGGTCACCATTTTTTAGCTCGTGAATGAGGCGTTTTTCCCCATTCACAAAGACGCCGTTTTGACTTTTATTGCCCTCTAGATCCCCATCAATAATCCAAAAACACTCTTCGTTAGTTTTACTATTAGTCTTCCGCATCAGGGTGGCATGGTGCCGGGAAGCCTGCCGGGAGTGAATCTGGATGCTAGTACCAGAATGGCGACCAATGGAATACTGTTGCTCGTCTAAGATTATTGTTCTTCTTTGATTGGCATCTTCTAGAACTAGTATGTGTTGCTTCATAGAGAATCTGGGATCTATTAATTCTAAGTTATGCCAGAGGATCAGCCTTAATCTTATTTTGACTCAAAAGTTCCGTCGCGGCATCAACTTTGAGGGGCCTACTAAACCAAAAACCTTGTATTTCCTGGCATTCCAGTTTTTGTAGTACTTCCAACTGCTGTTGAGTTTCTACGCCTTCACTGATGATGCGAACACCCAATTTTCTTCCCAGGGTCATAATGCTGGTAATGATCGCCTCGTTGACGGGACTCTGCTCCAAATCTTTGATAAAGGACTCGTGGATCTTGACGGCGGGAATCTTAAACTGTTGCAAGCAGGACAGAGTGCCTAGGCCAATACCAAAGTCATCGAGGGAAAGATTAACACCAATGGTGGCCAACTGTTCGATGGCCCGGCGAGAATAATCAATGTTGTCCATAATGATGCTTTCAGTCACCTCAATGGTCAACCAGTGGGGCTCCAACTGATTCTCCTCTAGGATACTTTGGATATTGGCAATCAAGTGAGGATTTTGGAATTGGTTGAGGCAGAGGTTAATACATACAGGTAAGGGGGGAATCCCGGCCCCTTGCCATTGCCGATTCTGTTGGCAGGCCGTCCTTAGAATCCATTCGCCGATGGGTACAATTAAATCAGTTTTTTCTGCCAAGGGAATCAGATTAACCGGAGAAATTTCGCCAATTTCGGGATGGTGCCAACGCAACAGGGCCTCCATGCCAGTAATTTCCCCTGTAGTTATCTGGAGGATGGGCTGGTAGGTTAGGTAGAACTGATGCTTGTCCAGGGCCTCGTAGAGTAGGTTTTCCAGTCGGAAAAACAGGTTAGCTTTAGAGGCGGCCTTTTCGTTAAAGAAAGCGAAGGAGTCAAAATGTTTTTCCTTAATTTGTTCTAGAGCAGTGTGGGAATTTTTCAATAGGGTAGCCCCATCAGTACCCCCATCGGGGTAAACGGCGATGCCCACCTTACCCTTGAGGTGAATTTTTTGTTTGGCCACGTCAATGCTCTCTTCCAGCATGGCCAGCATTTCCTTCACCATTTCCGTCAAGGCTTGATTGTCCCCCGGTTCCTTGAGCAAAATGGCAAACTGTTTTCCCTGCCAGCGGCAGGCCAAGCCCCTTTTTTCTGTCCACTGACTCAGGCGTTTGGCTACGGTTTTCAGCAATATTTCTCCACACCCTAGTCCAAAGGCATTGATCATCCGCTCGTAATTATAAAAATTGAGGAACAGGATAGCCAGCCGACTTTGATCTCGCTGTACCTTTGCCAAGGCGATCGCCAATTGCTCCTCAAAAAAAGCATGGTTGGGTAGCCCGGTCATGGGGTCGTAGAAAGTATGTTGGGCCAAGCTATCTTCTGCCTGTTGCCGTCGGGTAATGTCAATTAAGTAGCTACGAATAATTTGATTTTCAGTCAGATAATGGACGTATTGCTCATAGCATTCATCGCCACTTTTCACTTCCCGCAAAAGCAAATTGCCCCGTACATTTTGGGCTTGGTTGAGCAGACCTTCTAAAATAGGATGGCTGACGCCTAGGTCATTGATATCCCGAAACTTAATACTTGCCGGCGGATTCAGATAAACAATTTTGCCATTGAAATCAATTTCCACAATGGGATGGGGACTAAGCTCAGCAAAGGAAGAAAAACGCACCAAATCAGCAGAACTAGGGGCCAAACGGGATGCTTCCTGTTCCTGCTCATTTATAATGGTGGACTTACTGGTGTACTCCCCCAAACTTTGGCGAGACAAGTCTTCTAAGGACATGGCCTCCAGGGGGTTGAACATGGCAATTTCCAAGGAAGTGGAAACGATGTAGTAACTAGCCTTGGACTGACTACCAAATAAAATCACATCCCCGTGTTGCAGGTCGTGGGATTCACTATCCTGTCCATTGATAATCAGACCATTGGTACTGCGATTGCCCTCCAAATCCCCGTCTAAAATCCGGTAGGAATAACCTTCATTTTGGGAGGTGGGTTTGATGCGAATTAGGGTGGCGTGGTGGCGGGATACTACCTGGTCGTAAATGACAATATCATTGCTGGATTCCCGTCCAATGGAATAGGTGGGTTCGTCCAAGGAAATAATACGACGGGCTTTTTGATCTTCGATCACAAATATATGTCGAAATTCAGGCAGGTTAGTCATAACAGCAAGGATGGGCGGATGGGCAAGGGAAATATGTATCTTGACCCGATGATGGAGACAAAATCTGGCTAAATTGCGACCCTACCTCTAGTGTGACATAACCCCTAACGGTTGGATCGTACTTCTTAGACAAACTTTATTAAGGGTTTGGGCGGGTCATCAATGATGGCAAGTTGCGGTTAGTTTTAAAAGTGGGGATAGGACTTAGTTTTGGTGTAATTATTTCTGTAAAAATTGTCCCATTTCCCGTTTCCGCAGGGGGCGACTCAACAAAAATCCTTGTACTTCCTGGCATTGTAGTTGCTTGATCAAGCTCAGTTGGGCATCGGTTTCTATCCCTTCGGCCACCAGACGATATTGGAAGCCCTGACTTAATGCAAATATGGATTGGAGAATGGCCATTTCCTGGGGGGTGCCCCGCAAGCGGGCCATGAATCCTTGATGAATTTTGATGGTGGTGAAGGGAAACTGGGTGACAAAACCAATGCCCATTTGGCCTAGGCCGAAGTCGTCTAGGGCAATTCTAACCCCAAAGGTTTTGAGGTCTTGGAGAATGGCCAGGGCCTTGGCTGGTTGTTGCCTCAGAGTATTTTCGGTAATTTCTAGCTCCAACCATTGGGGATCTAAGCCGGTTTCCTCTAGGGTTTTACCTACCATCATCACTAGGTCTTGGCGATAAAATTCCCGGGCTGATAGATTAATGGCGATCGCCCGAGGGGGTGAACCATCCTTTTGCCACTCCAAATTTTGTTGACAGGCGGTGCGAAAAATCCAATCGCTGAGTTCAAAAATGAGATTGCTACGGGCGGCAATGGGGATGATTTTTCCCGGGGCAATTTCCCCTACTTCTGGATGTTCCCAACGGAGTAGGGCTTCTATGGCGGTGATTTCCCCACTTTGGAGATGGATTTGGGGTTGGTATTGCAGGGTAAGTTGCCGTTTGGCGATCGCCTGTTGAAGAAGGTTTTCTAGGCGGGCTTGATGGAGGGCGGCGGTGCTAAATTTCGGATCGTAGCACTGATAATGATTAAAACCAGTTTGGCGCAATTTTTGCAGAGCGGCGTTGGCTCGAGAGAGTAAATCTTCGGCCCGGTTACCATCGTTGGGGTAGGCGGAAATGCCAATGTTAATATTAAAAATAAATTCCCTTTCTCGCACGGTTATGGGATTTTTCAAGCGGTCTAGAATTCTTTCCGCTAGACGAATGGAATCCTGGGGGCTTTTTATCTTGGCCAGAATAATCACTAGGGTGTTGCTATCCCATTGCCCTACGGTATCTCCGGAACGCATACAGTCGGAGATCGCCCCGTGGAAGGCCATAAATACTTCATCCCCAAAGCCAAAGCCATAGGCCTGGTTAATGCGATTGAGAATTTCTAAATGGATGAACATCACCCCCATGAGATGCTGGTGGTGGGCTGCCGCATCGATGGCGAGGGATAGTTCCTTTTGTAGATTTACCCGGTTGGGCAGTTTACTAATGGGGTCATACAACGCTTGGTTAGCCAAGGTTTCTGAATACCCCTGGCGACCCCGGGGAGTGCGCATGACAAAACAGTACACCTCCCTGTCCTCCCACGGTAGGCGATACACTTCCCCCTTGACTTGTACCGTTTGCCCTTCCCGATTGCGGTACTCTAGTTCTGGTACCGATAGATAGTTTTGGGTTTCCAGGTTAATTAATAGTTCTTCAATCACCGGCCGTTCTGCGGCGATCAACTGATAAAGGGTGAAATCGAGAACCTCCGATTCCTCATAGCCCAATAACTGGCAAAAAGCACTGTTAGCTTCGACCACAGTTTTGGTGCGGGCATCCACCAACAGAAAACCTGTGGCGCTATATTCCCGATAGGCTTGCAAACGATGGTGGAGATCATTTAACCCCTGCTCCATTTTGCGATACTCGGTCACGTCCTCGCTGTAGCACTGTAACCGGCTTCGGTCTGGCCCAAGGAAAATCCGCTGATGAAAAATTTGTTGGCCGATGGCAATATCCCGTTCCAACTGCAAGCCCTCCCTGGTGAGGGATAAATTTGAGAGGCCTTGGATCAGAGGATGTTGGGCCTGGATGGCCATTAGTTCCGGAAATAAGGCTTTGGTTGCCCCGTTGGCGTAAATCACCTGCCCCGCAGTGGTTAACTCAACAATTAACTGGGTACTATTTTCGCTGAGGGAAGCCGGTGGACGATGACTTGGTAATGGAGCACTGCGGCTGACATCTGGTATTTCATCGTTATAGACCACCGCTGTGGAAAAGGAAGAGTCTTCCTCTACTTCTACCGCTTCATGGTCAAATCCAGCCCCTTCTCCATAGCCGTGGTCAGCCATGGCAAAGTTTAGGGGGTCCACATAGGTTTCCCCCATGATTGGGTTGGCCACCACCGACACAGGTTCGGCTCCGTAGGGTTGCTCCTCCGATTCTGTGGTCAGATTCATAATGTGGTAGCTGGCTTTGGACTGATTGCCAAAGCGAATTACGTCCCCGTGCTCCAACTCATGGGAAAGACAATATTGACCGTTGACCACCACGCCATTGGTGCTGCGTTTTCCCTGGAGATTACCGTCAATTAATCTATAGGTGTATTGATGATTCTGATAGTCGTTAACCCGGATCAGGGTTGCGTGGTGACGGGAAACTTGGCGATCGTAAATAGGGATGGCACTGCTGGGGTCCCGACCGATGTCGTAGGTGTTTTCTTCTAGGGAAACAATGCGACGAGATTTCTGATCCTCAATGACCAGGACGTGGCGGACAATGGAATCGTTACTCATGGATGGCATGGCTCAGGGGATGGTTTTATTTAACTTTGGGAAGATCGCCGGTTAACTTCAGGGTCCGATCGCCTCTCAGTCCGGAGTTGGCACCACAAACACGCAACAGTGGGCGTGGTGAAAGACATAGTTCCCCACACTACCGAGGAGAATTTCGCTTAGTCCCCACCGGCCCCGGTGCCCCACCACAATGATGTCACTATTATCCTGTTTGGCCCGCTGGCAGATAATTTTACCTGGACTGCCCAAAATTTGTTCCGCCTGGCATTCAATGTCCAAAGCCAGTGCTTGCTGACGGCGTTTTTCCAGGGTATCTAACCCTTCTTGTTCAAAGGTTTGCCATTGCTGTTGCCACACCTCCATGGTCAACTCATTACCCACGGCGGGGTAAATTTCATCCATATTGACGGGGATGGGTAGGGGACTACCTTCTTCTTCGGCCGACAGGACATGAAGCAACAATAGGGAAGCGCCATAGACCTTGGCGAGGGATAAACCTTTTTCTAAAACTTCTTGACCTGCGGGGGACAGATCCAAGGCAACGAGAATTCTATTGAACAAGGTAACCCTCCAAGGCTTGGGGCAATGGGCAATAATTGAGGCAAATTTAAGCAGTTTCTCCGCCAGACCAAGGGATTTGCTCAATGCCCTGGCTTACATACATTGTAATCTTCGTGGGAGACGATTTCTTTTGGTTCTAGGCGATCGCCATCGTCCTGACAAATAAGCCGGTAATGTCTAGTAACTGGAATACTGATCACTAGGCGATCATGCCTAAGACGTTTGCCGTAAAACTCACGGTAGTCATGTTGATTGGCCAAACCTGCGAGAATTTGTCTGGCTTTGAGCACCACATTTCTGGGTAGATGGGTCAGATCAATGGGATCTTCAGCAAAGGTGGCTTTCCAAGCGTCGCGGGAATGTTTCCTTTCCTCTTGGTCAATGTGTTTTTGCACACAGCGATGACATTCTTGACCATAACCCTTATGGCCACAGGGAAAAGTTTTTTTACGTCTTGCCATGGTGTTTACAGTTGGGTGGAGGGTAAGAATCTGTAGAACAAACCGCTTGACAACCGCTTATCAATTAACCACCTCCCGTCAGCTTTTCTGGCGGCAATGCCAAACTTTGCCCACAGCCGCCGACACTGGGCGGTTTTTCTCTAGCTTAACGGCTAATCCCAACCATGGCGCACCGAGCGATCACTAAAGCCTTTGTCCCCCAACTATTTTCACTAAAGCTCCGGCAAGGTTGGGGGATTTGGACTTACACTTCCCTCATAATCGACTCATCAGAAGGACTTACCCTCAGAGCCTAAGTAAATCCGTCACTCCCCTTCCATACCCCCTTGCCAACGCTGGAGGGGCACACAGTCGATCGCCAATTGATCCAAGGCCCTAGCCACCACAAAATCCACTAAATCTTCCACCGATTGGGGCTGATGATACCAAGCGGGAATGGCGGGCACAATGCGGACTCCAGCCTCGGCCAAACTAGTGAGATTGCGCAGATGGATCAAACTTAAGGGCGTTTCCCTGGGCACCACCACCAAGGGTTTACCTTCTTTGATTTGCACATCCGCCGCCCGCTCCAATAGATCGGAACTCATGCCCACCGCCAATTTAGCCACGGTGCTCATGCTACAGGGCAGCACCACCATGCCGGCGCAACGGTAGGAACCACTGGCAATGGTGGCCCCCACATCTCCCCAACGGTGACAAATCAATTTGCCACCCTTTTCTACCCCAGCCTGAGAGCGCCAAAATTCTGCCTGGGCGGAGGGTTCCCCTGGCATTTGAATATTTTGTTCCGCTTGCCAAACTTGGTAGCTGGCTCGGGAAGCCACCAGTTCGATGGTGTAATCCGCCGCCAGTAAATGCTTGATGGCTCTGACGGCATAAATTAGCCCAGAGGCACCGCTGACCCCCAAAATCAAAGGTTGTGCCATGGTGTGTTGATTTTTAGTTAATTTTTAATTATTTCCCTTTACATATCTTTACAAACCAATCGACGTATTAGATCAGTCCGTCCATTTCCAGGTCTTCAATCATCTGTAGTCCCCGGGCGTCCCCCAGTCGCAGTAGGGCGGATTTGGCATCTTCCTTGACGCCAAAATCTTCATCTTCCACTAGGGCTTCCAGCAAGGCATCGATCGCCGTGGCATAGACCACATTGGAAGGCAATTCCCGGCATAGTTGCCCCACCGCCCAGGCACAATTACTGCGGACAGCGGCCATCTTGTCCCGCCTCAGTCCCTCAATCAACGGGGGAATGGTGGCAATAACATCTTCGTAGGCCAATTTGGCAATGTTAGGCAAACTGCTGGCACTCCAGAGGCGCACGGCGGAAATGTCGGTTTTGAGGGCATGGATCAAGGGCGCTAGAGCCCGGCGATCGCCACAATTTCCCAAGGCCCAGACCAATCCCTTGCGGACATAACCATTGAAATCTGTTTGCAAACTTTGAATTAGCGGTTCCACTATGGTCGGGTCCGTATTACGCCCCAACGCATAGGCCGCACTCACCCGCACCAGGGGACAGCTATCCCCTAATAAATTGATCAACGGCTCCACCGCCCGGCGATCGGCAATTTCACAAAAAGCCCGGGCCGCCAGCATCCTCTGTGGGGCTTCTCTACTGGTCAGAAGCACCAACATTTCATCAGGGTCCGGAGGTGGAGGGGCTACGTCGTCATCTAATTGATCCAGGGGATCAACCCAGGAATCCTCCAGTAGCAGATCATCTTGGTTACGCATAGCTCCATATTTTCTCACGAAATTTCCCCCCCTAGGCTAGGGGCCGGGGTTAGTCCGTCCTATTTGCAAACTCCTCTACAACTGGGCCAAAAAATTGTCGTCCAAATCGTAGCCCAACAGTTGAGCCAAGGACTTGAGGCGGAACTGGGCTGGGAGTTGATATTTTTTTAACCAGTCCGCTAACACAAATACCCTACCCATAATGAACAGATCCAGAGCTTCAGGATTGAACTGGATGCCATCCACCCGATGGAATTCGTGGGGCACCAGCATGGCAGCATACCTGGTAAATTCCCCGGCCTGCCAATCCAAGCACAGGGGAAACCAGGGATAAACGCTATCTAGACGGATAAACCACAGACGAACTTCGGGAATCTCTGATAATTCCCTGGGATCGCCTTCTTCCCTGGCAAATTGAATGTCGAACTGTACCTGTTTTTCGATGGTGGCCAGGGCAGATTCGTCAATGCGATTCAGGTTAAGACTAATGGCCCGCTCCAGCCACGATTGCACTGGGGAAAGGTCCAAACTACTCAGTTGCTCTGGGGTAACGGTGATGGTGACCATGGTTTAAACCGCCCGTTTATACGCTTCGTCCAACACTTCCGACAGGGTGGGGTGGGCATGGACATGGAAGGCCAATTCCCGCACTGATTTGCGGTCGGCGATCGCCTGGGCCGCCTCTTGGATTAGGTCCGATGCATGAATACCGATAATGTGGGCACCCAATAATTCCCCGGTATCCTGGCGGTAAACCACTTTGGCAATGCCGTCGGTTTCCTTTTCTGCTAGAGCTTTGGAGTTCCCCTTAAAGTAAGTTTTGGCCGTACTAACCACAAATCCTTCCTTTTCCCCTAGCTCTTTGGCTTGAGCTTCCGTTAAACCCACGTAGCTAATTTCAGGATGGGTGAAGGCCGCCGCCGGAATGGCTCGGTAGTCCACCTCAGTTTTGCGGCCGCAGATATTTTCCACTGCCACCACTCCTTGGCCAGAAGCGGCATGGGCCAGCATCATTTTGCCCGTGGCATCTCCCACCGCCCAGAGATGGGGCACCGGTTTGCCATCCTTAATCACTTGCATTTGGTCGTTAACTTCAATGAAACCCCGGCGATCGGTTTCCACTCCCACCGTTTCCAGCCCTAAATTTTTGGTGGCAGGAATGCGGCCAGTGGCGACTAAACAAGCATCCACTTCCAGGGTGTCAATCACTTCTTTTGTTTTGGCGTCGGTGAGTTCAATTTCCACAGGGGAACCTGCTTTGATTTTGGTGGCAAATACGCCGGTATAGGTTTCAATGTCCCGGGATTTAATCAGCACCCGTTCGGCAATTTTGGCAATTTCCGGATCAAACCCTGGCATCAGATCCGGCAGGGCTTCAATCATGGTCACTTCACAACCGAGGGCGGTGTAAACGTCGGAAAATTCCAAGCCAATGTAACCACTACCAATGATGGCAATCCACTGGGGCAACGTTTCCAACTTCACTGCTTCATCACTGGTAAAGACAGTTTTATGGTCAATTTCAATGCCGGGGGGCACAAAGGGCACCGAGCCTGGGCATAACATGATCTCTTTTGCTTTGAGAATGCGGGTTTCGTTGTCCCCGATCACCGTCACTTCCTGGGGGCCGGATACTTTACCCCAACCCCGGATGGTATCGACTTTGAGACGGGTGAGGCTATTGGTCAGGTCAGATTGGATTTTACTCACAAGGTCGTTGGCATGGGCAGCGATCGCCTCCCTGGTGAAGGTAACGCCATTGATCTGGATACCTAGTTGTTGCAAATGATCTTGGTCGGACATTTCCCGCACCCGACCGGAGGCGGCGAGGAGAGCTTTGGAAGGGATACAACCCCGATTCACACAGGTGCCGCCCATATCTTTAGCTTCGATGATGGCGGTTTTCAGACCACATTTAACGGCGTGGAGAGCAGCCCCATGGCCGCCAACGCCAGCGCCAATAATCACCAAATCGTAATCAAAATCCTGACTCATCGTTGCTTGCACCTCAATCTGTCAAGACTTTAGTTTAGGGGTTAAGGGCAACCTCTGGAAAGTTGACCCCCGTCCTGGCGATCGCCCATTGTCTTCGATTAGTTCGACCCCAATCCATCAGAAATACCGGCCTGTCGTAATAACTCCCTTAACCGTTCATTTTCCTGCTCCGCAATCTTAGCCCGCTCCGAAAATTCTATTGTTGTCAAAAAACGATTTCCTTGGGGATCATAAATTTCCAACTGTTCTTGGGTTAGGACAAAACGTATTCCTAAACGGGGGCTGACCCAATCATGAATAGTTTCAATCACAACCAAATTTTCCCCTTGCCGCTCATATCCCGTAAAATCAACTCGTTCAGGATCATAAATGTAGTATTCTTCTACTCCGTACTGGTCATAAAAGACCAATTTTTTTGCCATTTCCTTTAACCTATTACCCGGCGATAAAATTTCAAACACGACTTGGGGCCCAATATTTTCTTCTTGCCACTGTTGGTAGGAACCCCGCTCCCCCTTAGGCCGACCAAAAACCACCATCACATCAGGGGCAACCCGTATTTCTGGGTGTCTTTCCACCGGATACCACAACAAATCCCCCGCCACAAACACATCTGGATTATCTCGAAAAACACATTCCAAATTTTCCTTAATCAGTACAATCCAACGGAACTGTAGGGTATTGTCTGCCATTGGTTGTCCATCACTATCGGGATAAACAATGATTTGGTCGAGGGCGGCGGTCATGGCCTGGGGCTCCAAACGCTCAAATGTGGCCCGATTCTAACACCCCATCAAAGTTTGGCATTTTCACTGTTTTTCCTTCTCCCTGGTAGTCTAAACCGTTATTTTTGCTTCACCTGCAGTATTGCTCCCCAAGCTTGGCCGAGCCGGCAGTTTCCACAAAGACCCGATCGCCAGGGGGGAAGTGGGAGCTTTAGGGCGGACTAGGTTTTTATACAGGGGAAAAGCCTCGACAATTTCGTCAGAATGGCAACATATTGAACCACCAACGGCTTTGTACAATAGGCCCTGGATCCGTAATTGGAAAAAACCGAAAATTATGCTAAGCCGTGTTGCTGACTCCGTTTACTGGCTGAACCGCTACATCGAACGGGCGGAAAATATTGCTCGCTTTGTGGATGTGAACCTTTACCTAATGTTGGATTTACCCTACGGTGCCCAACAGCAGTGGGAGCCTTTGGTTATGACCACTGGGGATTTGAGCTTTTTCAAACAGCATTACGGCGAAGTCACCAAGGCTAATGTGATCCAATTCCTCACCTTTGATCAGCATTACTCCAACTCCATCCTTTCCTGCCTGAACATGGCCAGGGAAAATGCCCGCTCCATTCGAGAAATTATTTCTTCGGAGATGTGGGAAGAAATTAATCGCTTTTACCTTATGGTCAAAGAAGCTGGCGATCGCCCTCCGGCCAACATTGCCGACTTTTTTGCGCGGGTGAAACTATCTAGTCATCGCTTTGCCGGCATTATGGACGCCACCATGACCCATAACGAAGCTTGGCATTTTGGCCAGATGGGACGTTTGCAGGAAAGGGCTGACAAAACCGCCCGCATTTTGGACGTGAAATATTACTACCTGCTGCCTTCGGTGGAATGGGTCGGCACTCCCCTGGATCAGGTGGAATGGATTGCCCTACTCAAATCCGCCAGTGCTTACGAAATGTATCGCAAGAGCCAGCGGCGCATTACCCCTGCCAACGTGGCCAGCTTTCTGATTTTGCACCCCAAATTTCCACGTTCTATCCATTTTTGTCTACTCCAAGTACAACGGTCATTGCATGAAGTTACTGGTACGCCCCTCGGTTCCTGGCGCAATGAGGCAGAGAGGGCCCTGGGTCGACTTTGTGGAGAAATGGGCTACATCACCATCGAAGATGTTATTAGCCAAGGGCTACACGAATTCCTGGAGGAGATTCAAGCTAGGGTAAACGAAGTGGGGGTTAAAATGGCCCAGACGTTCTTTGTCAATGAGCCGGTGTTGTCGCCCATGCCAGTGCAAAGTCAAGGTCAGACCCAACAGCAATCCTTAGCTAGTTTTTAGTTTTTCTCTGCATCCGGTACGGGTTGGTCAGCACCTAAGGTGGGCACCACAATATAGCCCGTACTTTCATCGCCTAAAACCCAGTTCCGTTCTCGACCCCAGTACCACCAATAAGCGCCAATATAAGCACAAATTAAACTATCCCATTGGTCTTCCTGGTGTTTCAATTCCTTGCCGTTCAAGGTCAATGGCGATCGCCAAGGTTCCATACCAGGGGGGAGGGTAAGGTCCAGAGCCGGGGTTAGTTGGGGCAAAATATTTTCAATGTAGGACTGTAATTCCAGCAAACCCTGTCTTTTTTTGGCTAGACTCCCTTTCTTGTATTTGATGATCCGCTCTAGCTGAAAAAGTTGCACCATGGCAGGGTGGGGAAATACTTCAATTTGGTAACGCCCTTGCCGTTGGGCTTGAATCTCCGGGGCATGGAGAAACCCCCTTTCTTCTAGTAATTTGCCCACTCCGGTGGTTCTTTCGGCAAAAGGTCGGCCCAAATTGGCCGGATAACAACCCGCATGGTACTTGCCAAAATATTTATGGGTCAGGCGATCGGGCAAACGAGTCCCAGTCTGATTGGGAATAATGGTCGGAGCATCCACCGCCACCATGACTCCCTCCGCTTCACCTAAACCTTTGTCCAGCCAGGCGAAAATTTCCTCCAAACTCAAGCGACAGGTAAGGTCTTCAATCCCTAGGCGATCGCCAGTGGGGGTTGATTGCAGTTGCAAACGACATAGTCCACTCTCCCCAGAACGCCAACCCAAATCAATGCCAATAAATTTCATCAAATAAACACTCGAAAATATTTGCCAAAAAACTTGCCAAGGGCCACAGGGGAGGACTAAGATTAGGGTCTGTGAAATTCGGGGCGTAGCGCAGCTTGGTAGCGCACCACTTTGGGGTAGTGGGGGTCGTGGGTTCAAATCCCGCCGCTCCGATTCAGCTGAAAAGCCTTCTCTGTAAGCATTATAAGCTTCCAGGGGAGGCTTTTCCCATGGTGACCATTGGCTTGGCAGTGAACTATTGAATAATGTTGTAACTCAATGCTTTTTGAAGTTTTCCGTCCGGTCAAGGATGTTTTTGTGGAGCACTCTTCACAATGTTATCCGTGAACCGCCACAGCACCCGGCGCAAAAACTTGCTCTGGTTCCAGACTCCCCCCTAGTTCCAGCCCTGGAGCCACTGGCCAAACCGCAGTGCAATCCACCTGCTCAATTAGTTGAATAATGGTTTTCCCCGACCGAGGATCAACCCAGTCCGGGGCAATTTCCGCCAGGGGAACTAGCACAAATGGTCTGTATTGCATTTGCGGGTGGGGAATGGTCAGTCTAGCCTGTTCCAATTGGCGATCGCCGTAGAAAATTAAATCCAGATCTAAGGTGCGGGGTCCCCATTTTTCCAAACGAATGCGGCCAAATTTTTGCTCGATCGCCAGTAAAGTTTGCAACAACTCTGGGGGGGATAAACTGACCCGTAACGTCACACAGCCATTGATATAGTCGGGCTGCGGCGGCCCAAAAGCTCGGCTACGGTACCAACTAGAACAGCGCTCCACTTCAATGCCCGCTACCAAGGCCAACTCGGCGATCGCCCCTTGGAGATTGTCCAGCACTGGGCCAATATTGCCCCCCAAGCCTACCACTGCCCCATGGCATTGTTGCGGAAAATCTGTGGGGGAGACAGGAGCCATAGAAATAGGGACAAACAATCGATTCTATCCTACCAAAAACTTCTAACCCCAAGCTCCCAGACATCATTGGCCACTCCAGGGATTTGTCAGGCTTGTCACGGAGTCTAAACCGATTTTCACCCCAATCGCCAACCCAGAGAACAACAATAGTTTATATTGACTATTTCGGAAGTGTACTCACTGTTAAGATGGCGGTGAATTTTTACGAAAACGTTACAAAAACCCCAACATGCCTATGGGTTGCCGATTTGCCACCGTCAAGCGTCTGATTCTGCTGGGTCTCTTGGCCTTCACCCTAGCGGTGCTCATCCCCCCTGCTACAGCGCAAATAACCCTTTCTTCGGGGGGAAACAATGGCAGTCAGAATACTTCTAGCACCCCTTGGTGGGATACCAATAAAGCAAGACGTTGTGGCCGGCTCTGGTGCAGTGATGTGTTTTTGCAGGGCAGTTCCCAGGTCACCTTCACTGTGGGTTTAATTCCCAATCCAGAGGAAAGTTCCCAAGCGGCCGCCCAGGCCATTGAAAATCGGGCTAAGCAAGTGGAATCGATTTTTAATTCGATCTATTCTCGGTTAATTAGCTTAAATACGGTGGAAATTCCCGAGAAGGACGTGCAGTTTCTCCGCTCCAAGGTGTTTGACCTGAGGGAATCTCGCCTTGGCTATCACTCCAACCCAAGTAATTGGCCGGGAACAAGCCCCGCTCCCCCTAACTCCCGAGACTCCACCACCACCGCGCCCGAAATTAACCAAAACAACCAGGAAAGCAGTTCAGTGGAGCGGCGAACCCCTACCACTTCTTTTCGTAACGCTCCCCAGAGTGCCATCCGGATTATTTCTTCTCCGGCCCCTAATTTGGCTAATGTGGCCGCTGACGAAATCCATCCCTTTACTCCCAATGTGGAAGTGGGCATTCAGAACAATGAGACGGTAATTTTTGTGCCTAGTCAGCCAAGCCTTGGCCTAGCTCAGCAAACCATTGTTACGGTCAACCAGGCTGACGAAATTATTAATGGCAAGCCCATCAATCTACTAGCCCATGAATGGCGTGACAGAATACAAAGTAGTTTTGATAAAGCTTTATGGGGACACGAACTGGATCGTCAACATCCCTGGGACCGCTATTACATCAGTGGCGCCTTTATGGTGGTGGCCCTGGCGATCGTCACGATTATGGGTTTAATTCGCTCTTTCTTTTACCGTCGGGACCGCTATCTACGTCAAGAGTTAAAAGTTTTAGCCCAGTCCATCACCAAAGACATTGAGGCAGAAAGTGCAGAATCAGTACGCCTAGCCAGCCAAGAAGTTTCGGAGTTTCCAGAACTTGGCCCCGATCGCCAAGGAGAAGAAGGACAAAATGGCCATGGATCGCCGTCCAAGGAGCGGAATTTTCCCCTATATGTGCCCCTAGCTGATCAAGTCAGGGACCGGGTTAACCATGCCTGGCAAAACATCGGTGATTTAGCTAGCTCAAATTTACGGCGACAAACCCTGCTCAAACAACGTCGCAACTTGGCTGTGTTGATGTGCTGGATTTTGTTGTGGCTCCAAATTTCCTGCATTTTTATTGTGGGAGCCTTCATCGTCTAT
This sequence comes from Synechocystis sp. FACHB-908, assembly GCF_014698595.1. Taxonomy (NCBI): domain Bacteria; kingdom Bacillati; phylum Cyanobacteriota; class Cyanophyceae; order Synechococcales; family Merismopediaceae; genus Synechocystis; species Synechocystis sp. FACHB-908. The sequence goes on from NZ_JACJTH010000021.1 coordinate 192,014, forward strand.
GTTTTTCCCTCCACCAGGCCATTTACTTTGCTATTTATTGGCCAAGCCATGTATTTTCCCCTGCTTTGGATCGGGGTAACTTTAATTGATAAGGTGTGCGGTATTTTCGTCGATGGTTTGCTCAATAATTGGGCGAAGGAACAGCAATCTTATAATGAGCATTCTAACCGTTACACCCTTAGGGTTATGACCTATTCCCCGGCCATCAAGGGAGGAATTTCAGTACTATTGACCATTCTCGGTATTCTAGGCACCATTTGGCTATTTGGCATTAATCCTTTGGTCTTAGCTAGTTTTGGCGGAGTTGCCTTTGTGCTAGCTTTTCTGGGGCGCAACGTGGTAGAAGATATGCTCAATGGCACGCTAATTCTTTGGACAGACCGCTATGCCATTGGTGACGTGGTGCAAATTGGGGATGTGTTTGGTCTGGTGGAAAATATGAATATTTACATTACTCAGTTGCGGGGCCCCGAAGGCCGTTTGAGCACCATTCCCAACGGTAAAATTTCCGTAGTCCAAAATTTGACCAAGGACTGGTCCAGGGCAGAATTTATTGTGGAAATTGACCAGTCCAGCAATGTGGATAAAGCCCTCAATTTAATTCGGGTAGTTTCTGAACAAATGCGGGAGGATCCACTTTGGCAAGAGAAAATTTTGGAACCGGCCGCTATTTTGGGGGTGGATGACATTGCCTCTAAGGGCATTCGGCTCCAGGTGTGGATTAAAACCCAAGCAGGGCAACATTGGCCCGTGGGTCGAGAATTTCGTCTCAGGATGAAAAAGGCATTTGAGCTGGCTGGTATTGCCCTGGGTGCCCCCCAGCAAAGGATTGTGTACCATCACCACGGTCAAAAAAGTAGTCATAGCAATGGTAAAACTGATCACTCTCCCGGGGCGATCGCCTTGGGGCCAAATTTTCCCAAGGAATATAATTAGCCTCTAACTCTACTAATGCCGGCCACCTCCTTTCGTTCAAAAGCCCATGAGTGAACCAGTCCAGCCCATTATTGAATTCCGCGGCGTGAGCCAAAGCTTTGGCCGAAAAGTGATCCTCGATGATGTGGACCTGAAAATTTACCCAGGGGAAGCAGTGGGGGTAATTGGGCCATCGGGGACGGGCAAATCAACTATTTTGCGCATTGTGGCGGGCTTACTCACCCCCGACAGCGGCGAGGTAATCGTCCATGGCCATCGCCGTCAACGTTCCATTGAAGAAGGGGAAAAAGCTTTAGGGGTGGGTTTAGTGTTTCAGCAATCGGCCCTGTTTGATTCCCTCACTGTGGCGGAAAATGTCGGCTTTACCCTCTACCGAGATTCAGACCTACGGCCGAGGGAAATTAGGGCCATTGTGGAAGAAAATTTAGAGTTGGTGGGCTTGCCGGGCATTGGCGATCGATTCCCAGCGGAATTGTCCGGTGGCATGCGTAAACGGGTCAGTTTGGCCCGGGCGATCGTCATCAATCCGGAACAACATCAGCAATATAAAAATATTTTGCTTTACGATGAACCCACCGCTGGGTTAGACCCGGTGGCATCCACTAGAATTGAGAGTTTAATTCGTCACCTGCTCAGCCAAGATCATGTTTGTTGTTGTTACCTAATTGTTACCCACCAATTCAGTACTATTGATAACACCACCGACCGGATTATTTTTCTTTACGATGGCAAAATTCAGTGGGATGGTTCCACAGCGGATGCCTACAAATCTGAGCACCCTTTATTGAAGCAATTTTTCTCCGGTAGCATTGATGGCCCGATTAGTTAATTATTGCTTTAACTTGTTTTAATGAAGTTTTAATTTAATCTCAATCTAATTAATTTTAAATCAGCTTTAGTAAAATCTCGATAACTCTAAATTAATTCTTAAATCTCATAATTATTCTTTGATTTTGCTAGTTTTATGCCCTCGTCACCAGTTCAATTTAGCCTTGATGAACGCCATCCCCACCATATTGCAGAGGTAATTGAAACCAGCACCACTGGCTTTTTAGCCCAATGTCTGGAACCGGAAGAATTGAATTTTCCCACCATGCCTGCCTTTGGTAGTTGGGTGAAGGCCACAGATGAAGATTCTGGTAATACCATTTTTGCGGTGGTTAGTTATGCCACCACCATGCCCATCGATTCCATTCATCGGGCCAGGGCCCTAGGTCTTTCCCTGGGGGAACTGCGGGAACAGCAGCCTCAAATTTTTGCCATGTTAACCACGGAATTTCAAGCGGCGATCGTGGGTTTCCAGAGCCGAGAGTCGGGTATTAATGGTCGCGGTCCCATCTCCGGTAGGGTGTTTCACTATTTACCGCCTCGTCCACCCCAAATTCACCAAGCTGTGTTTCAGTGCGATCGCCAAGAAGTAATGGAATTTACTAATTCCCCTGATTTTTTGCGGATTCTTTTGCAAATTAGCGATGCCCCTGTGGATGCCCTGATTGCCGCCGCCCTCAGGGAAATTTATCTTCTCCGCCAAGGCGATCGGGCCTGGCTAGTAACCGTCGGCCGTCACCTTAGTTTGCTCCTCAAAGATGACTACGATCGCCTACGCCATATCCTTGGTCAAGTTCATTTTTAGGGACGACGATGGTCCCATTTCGGAGTAGCGGCACCAAAGAATTATGCGAATTTTATCTAATGTTAATCTGATGGGACTATTGATAGTCCTCCTGGCCGCTATCTTCTTTTGTTTTCATAACGTCATTGTCCGGATTTTATATTCCCAGCAAAATATTTTGGGCATTTGGCAAGTTGGCGGTTTCGTGACCCCTACCCTGAGCCACTCCTTTCTTCTTCTACTATTGAGAATGCTTTGGGTTGTGCCTCTCATGGCCTTAATTTCCCAACGCCTTTATGGCAATACTTGGCGGGAAATTAATCAACTAAAACAACCAGTTAATCGTCCGGTAATTTGGGAGGCCATGGGTTGTGGATTTTTAATGTTTCTCTACCTAGTCTTACTCTACATTTCCATTAGCTTTATTCCCACTGGTATCGCCATCACTCTATTTTTTACTTACCCAATCTTTACTGCATTATTAGCATGGCGGTTATTTAACGATGTTCCCAGTTTATTGCGTTGGTTAGTGATTGGTTTAACTTTAATCGGCACATTTTTAACCATTCCCTATGCCTACGGTGGCGAGCAACAAACTTTAGTTTTGGGCGTTAGCACAGGCATTGCTTCGGGCATTGTCTATGCGGGCTATACGGTATTTGCCCAAAGGAGCTTTCAAAGACTCCATCCCGTTCCCTTCACCTGGATCAGTTTTGCCACCACGTTAATTCTGTCCATTCTTTGTTTAATCATTTGGCAACCCCATGAAGGTAATTTACCCTGGCTTGCCATCACCATTGGTTCCCTGTTGTCCGCTTTATTTACTTTGGCGGGCCATGTGCTCAATAACTGGGGTATCCATTTAATCGGTGCTAGTCGAGCGGCTATTATTGGGGCAACCAATCCCGCTTTGACGGTGGTGCTAGCAGGATTAGCTATTCAAGAAAGCCTCACCAATATCCAAATTTTCGGGGTATGCCTAGTTACGTTTAGCATTGCCTTGCTCAACTACGAAAAAGTTAGTCCCAGTACGGGAAAAAATTCCCTAAAATAGCAAAAAAAAAGAGCAGGAGCCACCACTCCTACCCTAATTTTTTCTGGTGTTTTTACCGTTCGATCGCCAAAACTAGAATGAAAATTTAAACCCCAAAGGATTTACCACAACCACAGGTTTGATTAGCATTAGGATTGGTAAACTGGAACCCTCCACCAATGAGGGCATTGCTGTAGTCCAGCATTAAACCATAGAGATATAGCAAACTTTTCCGGTCGCAGATAATCTGAAAACCTTCATAATCAAACACTTCATCATGTTCCGTTGCCCGGTTCGGTTCTTCAAAGTCCATCATGTAGGACATGCCAGAACAGCCCCCTTGACGTACCCCCACCCGTAAACAAAGATCTTTGCCCTGTTGTTCTTTCAGGGCCAGGAGGTGTTTGAGGGCCGCATCGGAAAGTTGGATGCCTTTGGCTTGGGTAGCGGTGGCTTGGCTCATGGTTAGGCTTGAACTCCTATGCAAAAGTTAGAGGAAAATTAAAAGTAAATTCAACAGCTTTAGTTTCCATCTTAGCGACAACGGGGGAGGCTGTGGGCGGAAATTCCCTATGGCAACAATTGGGTCTTGGCTAAACTTCTTCTTTTGTCGTCAACGAATGAGGGATTAGCCATGGAACTTTGCCATTGTCTTTGTCAACGGGGCACCGGGGTCTGCTCCAGAATGGCGGTGATCACTTCATCAATGCCAATGCCATCAAGCTGGGCTTCCGGCCTTAGAATTAAACGGTGGCGCAATAACGGCGGAGCAACGGTTTTGAGATTATCCGGCAGTAAATATTCCTGGCCATTAAGCCAAGCATCGGCCTTTGCGGCTTGCAACCAACGGAGGGAGGCCCTAGGGGAAGCTCCAATCAGAATATCGGGATGATAGCGGGTTTTTTCCACCAGGGCCAAGAGATAATCCAATAGTTTTTCATCCACCGCAATATCTTCTACTGATCGCCGACTAGCCAAAATTTCTTCTACGGTGGCAATGGCGGTTAACTGTTCCAGGTCTTGTCGTTGGGCGTGGAAACCCTGCTGAAAATTGACCAACATTTGTTTGGCCGCGGCCGGGGGAGGATAGTCCACCACTAGCTTAAATAAAAAGCGGTCTAGTTGGGCTTCTGGCAAGGGATAGGTACCTTCAAATTCCAAGGGGTTTTGGGTGGCCACCACCCAGAATAAAGGCGGCAGGGCATAGGTATGACCATCGAGGGTCACCTGTTGCTCTTCCATCGCTTCAAGCAGGGCGGACTGGGTTTTGGGGGGAGTGCGGTTAATTTCATCTGCCAGCAAAATTTCCGTAAATACAGGGCCCTGTTTGAGGCTAAAGGCTTGCTGGTTGAAGTCAAACACGTTTACCCCCACCATATCGGAGGGCAACATATCTGGAGTCAGTTGTACCCGCCTAAATTGGGATTGAATTGATTGGGCTAGAAGTTTCACCAACAGGGTTTTGCCTGTCCCCGGCACCCCCTCAATGATCACATGGCCCCCTGCCAACAGGGCCACCAATAATTCTTGGATGAGATGGGGTTGACCCACCAAAAATGCTTCCAAATGGCCACGGAGTTCGTTAAACAGGGGACGGGTCATAGGGTTTGGTCAAGGGAAAAAATCAAGAAATTGATGGCAATGGTACTTCTAGCAAAATTTATTGGCAAAGGCCATAAATTAACACCTAAAAACACCGAACCGAGCACAAAATATTAACTTAAACTTAATCGGTTACTCTGCCGCACTGGATTTGAGGACCTTACCCGATGGATTTGAGCTGGAGGGGGGCAGTTGGGCTTGTAGTTGTTGCCATTGTTTTAACCATACCCTTAAGTCAGCTTCCTGTTTGGGCAATTTGTCTGGCTGGCTAAGGTTGGTCAGCAAGGCCGCCATTGCTTCCCTGGCCTGGGCTGTGGGCAAGTTACCCAATCGTCTCTCTAGGGAAGGACTTTCTGCCTGGAGCAACTGTTGCACCACAAATTGGGGGCGATCGCCTTTTTCCAAGACCTGGGCGAGGGCATTGATATAGGCTTGGTTATTGTTACTGGCCAGGCTAGGGGGAGTTTGGGGTTGGCCAAAACGCCGATTCCCAAAAATAGCTAGGAGTGTCACCACCACTAAGGATTGCAGAAAAATGAGTAGTAGGGGAGTGTTTTGCAGATAGGCCCACACCGATTCCACCCCTTCCTGCTGGAGAGTTTCTGCGTCCTTATAGCCGTGTAAATATTCATCCACCCACAGGGGATTATGGCCTTCAGTTAGCAAAGATTGGAGCAGGGCAAAGTTAGCCGGTTCATCCTGAAAAGCATTAGCCGCCAAAAAGGGAGGTACTACCCAGATAATTTCTCCTTTGCCTTGCCGTTGCCGCCAAATTAAGGTGCCGTATTTGTCCGCTAATATTTTGCCTTCCTGCTGTGGCGATCTCCGTCTTCCCTGAATACTTATGGGGCCCTGGTCTGTTACTACGGTTTGGGTAAAGGGAGCATCGGTTAATTCCGCCCATCGTCCCAGGTAAACCAAACGATTACCCTGGGCTACCCATTCAGATTCGCTGGGGTTAATACTGCCACCGTCATCATAGGGAGAAAAGTTGAGGATGGACCTAGGGTTAATTTTCAGCAAAGTTGCCGGACTAGAGAGGGTCGTTAACTTGTCTCCGGGTTTGCGCCATCGTTGCACCGGAGTTCCAGCTTTTTCCATCCATTGCCACCAAGCCCCATAGCCCCCTGGAGTAGTACTATAGGTGGACCCTTGCAGATGGTCGGCCTGGCCCGGCCCAGTCCACAGCAGCGCCGCCACCGCCACCACGGCGATCGCCAGAAGAATAACCAGATTACGGCGGGATTTAAACAACATTGGCAACGGCGGATCAAGACCCACAAATCACGACATCAGAGCGTAAAACCTAGTTACTGAGGACAAAACGGTGGCCGAGGGAATTATCCACCATAGCTGGCAAAAAAATGTGGAAATTACTACCTTGTTTGGGGCGACTGTGGACAGTAATTTTGCCGCTCCAACGTTCCACTAGGCGATGGACAATGGTCAAACCAAGCCCCGCTCCCTGGGTTGCCGAGGACGTATTTTGACCCCGGAAAAAACAATCAAATAAATGGGGAATGTCCGCCATGGCAATGCCACAACCATTATCATTCACCACAATTTCCACCTGAAATCCCTGGTGATAGGCTTTAATTTGTACCTGCCCCCCAGGGTCAGTGAATTGCAGGGCATTTTCCAGCAATCTTTGCAGTATGGCTTGCAAATCCGCCCGAGAACAGGCCACTGGAGGACAGTTTTCTACCACAGTGGAATTTAAGGTGATTGATTTTTCAGCGGCAATGGGTTGGTAAATACCGATTACACTCCTAATGCAATCGGCAATGGGCACCGATTCCGGGGAGGGGGCAGTGGCATCAATTTCCAACAAGTCCTGCAAGCCAGTGATCAAATCCGTTTGGCGATCGCAGTTTTGCCTAATTAAGTCTAAATATCGCTGGCGGAGTTCCTTTTTTTGTTGAAAAGATTCCAGCAATTGTAAAGCTGTTTTCGCATTGGTCAGGGGAATACCCAATTCTCTAATTAAACTAATTCCAAAGGAGTTGGCGATCGCCGTGTAATTTGACGGCTTAGGATCATCGGCCGTACTTTTTCTAAGGGGTGGTCCCATCCCTTGCACCAATTGGTTAACCAGATCTAAATCAGCGCTGGGGGGGAGTTCTTCCGTTGCGAACAAATCCACTGGTAAATCGTCCGCCACCACCAATAATTGCTTTAGTTGACTCAAAAAATGTCCAATCAACCGGGGGGAAAAGCTTTGCAAAATATTTACCACTTTGGGGTTTTCTGGGGATTCATTCAGCAAAATTAACAGGCTGATGTCCGAACTGAGAAAACAAAAAAAACTTTCCCCGTGCCAATGGGTATCAACTTCTAAAAGCAATGGACTGATAGTTGTTTTTAGGTTCAGTCCCAATCCCGCCACCGGCCCCGGTTCCCCCCCGGAACGACACCAATATAAATGGCTCAATAACCCCGTTTGACTATAGTCGGCGATCGCCTTTTGCCAGGGGGATTGCCCATTAAACTTAGCCCAAACACGGCACTGAATCTGGTTATCCGCCAAAATCAGACAAATACTTTTAAACCAACTAAGTGCCGCCCCCGTTCCCAACGTGTGCAGGGCATGGGGGGCCTGCCCCTGAACAAATCTGAACATGGATGGTGATCGCTCCAATTTTTTGTGGCCATGGCCTTGGGAGAACCTAACCTAATTATGGCCACTGGGGGGATTTTTAAATCGGTTTTGGGCTTCTTGGAAAGCATTTCGCATCACCGCTTGGATCTTTTGGGGATCTGGTTTTTTCCCCCCCATCAAATCGCCAAAATAGACGCAGGCTCCCTCCCCCAAAGACCAGGTATAGGCTGCCGCCCAGGATGCCGCCACCACGGAACCAAATCCCGGCACAAATTTGATCAGTTCTCGCCCCACTGCTTGTGCCAAAAATCCCCCCGCAATGGCACTGACCACTCCCCCTGCCTGGGAAGGGGTTAACACTTGGCCGTACAGTTTGCCCAGCAGTCCCACCAAGGAAACTTGGAGCGCCGTCAACACTGGCATCGTTGCAAAGGGGAGAGGCACTGCGGCCAGGGTTGCCGCCATGATAGAAAAGGCCAAAATATACCGGCGGGCCACATCCCGGTAAATGTTCCCCAGTCGTTTACCCGTTTCCCCATCCAAAAGTTGATGGAGGGTTTGAGCTTCTGCTTTAGGTAATCTCTCCGCCAGGCGATCGCGCAGGGTCGTTAGACCATAGAACTCAGGGTTATAGCCATCTTCTTCCCTGGTAAAATCCACCATCACGGCTCCGTCAACCCAGGGAGCAAAATTGCTGGTAATGGCCGCAAAAGCCCGTTCTATTTCTGGTTGGTCGGGGGGATAAGGCGGATGGTCATCCCTTGGGTGGGGATAAATTTCATGGAGACAGGTCACCACCAACAGGCAGGGAATTTGCGGATAGGCAGTTTTTAAATCCTGAATAATTTGCTGGAGAGTGTCGGTGGCAAAATCGGTAATTTTGACCGTGAGCAGTAAAATTTTCGTCGCTGGATTAACTTCCCCCGGGGCCGCCAACTCCACCTTGAGCTCCTCGATTAGGGATTGGGTGTCGTGGCCCAAATCTCCTAAGCCAACGGTGTCGGTGAAAACTAATAGGGGAAGTTCGGGGGAAGGATAGGCATAGCGGGCCGTATTTTGGGTATGGGGCTGGAAACCCTGGCCGACAATGGCGGCGGAGGCCCCAGTTAATCCCCGCACCAGGGAGCTTTTCCCGGATTGGGGTTTACCGATCAGTAGGGCTTCCGTGGTGGGTAATTCCCGGCGCAATTGGGTCAAGATGTCGGCAATTTCGGCTTCATCCACCCAGAGGCGGTCCAGAAGCTTTTTTTTCCAATATTTCAGGGGAAGGAGATTTTGGAAATGCTGACGAGTACTTTGCCACCAGGTATGGATTGGCCAAGTTTGCTCTGATTGTTCGGACGGGGCTAGGGAGGGATTGGGATGGGTAATAATTTCCTGGTCAATTTCGTCTGGATTTTTGGCTTCGTTGACCTCGGGCTGGGGAGAATTGGGGGGAAGAACCATAGCCGCTGGGAAAAAACGCTGGACGGGATAGGGGCAACTGGTAGGCCTTGGATAATGATCAGAATCAGCCACCTAGGTGATCTTGGCAATTTTCTTTGGCGATCGCCAGGGGGATTGCCGTCCTTGTTGGGGGTCTAGGCAAAAAACAAAAAACTAAGAATCCGTTGCGACAGCGTGATATGATCGCTTCTGGCTTAGGGTAGGTGGTCCTTGATTACCAAGGAAGACCGTTGCCCAAACTCCATTTCTCACCTTGCTAGTAGTCAGAGTGTGACACCGCCAACTCCATCGTCCGAGGGTCAAAATTTTCCTAGTGCTCCTGCCCCGAAGCTTATGGAAGCGGAAACGGTAGTGGATAACGGAATGGCTGACTTTTACCGGTTGCAACGGCAGTTGTTGACCTGGACCCTGGTAGCTACGGCGATAATTTTTGTCTGTGTTGTCTGGGTCTATTCCCTCAATATAGCTTTAAATTATTTGCTCGGAGCACTGGTGGGGCTGGTATATCTCAAGCTATTGGCAAAAGATGTGGAAAGGATCGGAGCCCAGTCTGGGCGGGCTGGGGTGAAAGGCTTAGCAGTTTTTGTTGGGCTCATCATCATTGCCACCCAAAGGGAAAACCTCGAGGTTTTGCCTATTTTTCTGGGATTCCTAACCTATAAAGCTGCGATCATTTTCTATATGCTGCAAAGCGTGTTTACGCCCGCAGCGGATTAGACGATGAGAGGTTGAAGAAAGGTCTGGGCTATGGACTGGCTTGGCCCCAGGACAGTACCTCCTAGTTTATGCAAGGGAGCCTCTCCTGGTTGCTCAGGTTTGTTGAGGGCCAACAGCTTTCCTCTTTACCCCGTCAATCTCACCGAATAACAATGTTAGCTGGTTTGAGTGTTTTAAATTTGTTTCCTCTAGCTGCCCTGGAAGTGGGTCAGCAGTGGTATTGGGAAATTGGGAACCTCAAATTACACGGGCAAACATTTGCAACCTCTTGGTTTGTCATTTTATTGCTGGTAATTGCTTCCCTCGCGGCTACGCGAAATGTGCAACGGGTTCCCAGCGGCATCCAAAACCTCATGGAATACGTGCTGGAGTTCCTCCGGGATCTGGCACGGAACCAATTGGGGGAAAAGGAATACCGTCCTTGGCTACCGTTTATCGGCACATTGTTTCTGTTTATTTTTGTATCTAACTGGTCCGGGGCCCTCTTGCCTTGGAAGCTAATTCACATCCCCGACGGAGCTGAATTGGCAGCCCCCACCAATGATATCAATACAACTGTTGCCCTGGCGTTGCTTACCTCCTTGGCCTACTTCTATGCAGGTCTCCGTAAGAAGGGGTTGGGCTATTTCGCCAACTACGTGCAACCCATTCCCGTTCTCTTACCCATCAAGATTTTAGAAGACTTCACGAAGCCCCTTTCCCTGAGCTTCCGTTTATTTGGTAACATCCTTGCGGACGAGTTGGTGGTGGCAGTGCTTGTACTGCTGGTCCCTTTACTTGTACCTTTACCCCTGATGGCATTGGGATTGTTCACCAGTGCAATCCAGGCCTTGGTGTTTGCCACTTTAGCCGGAGCCTATATCCATGAGGCGATCGAGTCTGAAGGTGAAGAGCATTAGCCCTCCGGTGTAAGATATCTGCGGCCATGGTGGTTTGACCCCTTGCGGTTGATCTCTCCTAACCGATGCTTACCTTGGCCAATGCTCACCCCAGGAGTTGCCCTTTTCCCAGAGATGTTTTGAATCTGGCGAAAGTTCACTCCAAAAATCCTAAACTTTACTGTCGTTTTGTTAGCTAAAAGGAAAAAATTATGGATTCTACCGTTGCTGCTGCTTCTGTCATTGCCGCTGCCCTTGCTGTTGGTTTAGGGGCGATCGGCCCTGGTATTGGTCAAGGTAACGCCTCTGGTCAAGCCGTTTCTGGTATTGCTCGCCAGCCTGAAGCTGAAGGAAAAATTCGGGGTACCTTGCTGTTGACCCTGGCTTTTATGGAATCCTTAACAATTTACGGTCTGGTTATTGCCCTCGTATTGTTGTTCGCCAACCCCTTTGCGTAAGGAAGGATTCGTAGCCCGAGACGTGAGTTGATCGCGTCTCCTCCCCCCGCCAATCCGCTATGCGTTGGGTTTGTGGGGATTATTCCGCTAATCCCTGACCTAGTTTTTGTAAAACAATGTTTGATTTTGATGCCACCCTGCCCCTGATGGCATTGCAGTTCGTGGTTCTCGCGTTCCTGCTCAATGCTATTTTCTACAAGCCAATGAATAAGGTTTTGGATGAGCGGGCTGATTACATTCGCACCAATGAAGAGGATGCCCGGGAGCGGTTAGCCAAGGCCAAGGCGATTACCCAGGAGTATGAGCAACAGATTACCGATGCCCGTCGGCAGTCCCAAGCTGTGATCGCTGATGCCCAAGCTGAAGCTAGGCGCTTGGCGGCGGAAAAGATTGCGGAGGCCCAACGGGAATCCCAACGGCAAAAGGAAACGGCGGCGCAAGAAATTGAGGCCCAACGGCAGTCGGCTCTGAGTTCTTTAGAACAGGAGGTGGCGGCCCTGAGTAATCAGATTTTGCACAAATTGTTAGGCCCTGAATTGATTAAATAAGTGCCCTATAGATCTAGTTGCCATTATGCTTAATACCTTGTTCATCCTAGCGGCCGAAGCCCATGAGGCGGGGGAAGGGGGGTTTGGAATCAATTTAGATTTTCTGGAAGCCAACCTCTTTAACCTGGCCATTTTGCTGGGAATTATTATTTACTATGCGCCGAAAACCTTGGGTAAAATCCTTGGCGATCGCCGCCAAAAAATTGCTGATGCCATTGAAGAAGCGGAAACTCGCCAACGTAAATCTGCTCAGATTTTAGCGGAGGAAGAGAAAAAGCTAGCCCAAGCCAAAGCCGAAGCGGCCCGCATTGTCCAAGAAGCTGGGCAACGGGCAGAGGTGGCTAAACAAGAAATTGCGACCCAGACGGAAGCGGATCTGCGGCGGATGCAGGAAGCAGCGGCCCAGGATTTGGGAGCTGAGCAGGAACGGGTGATTGCTGAACTCAAGCGTCGTATTGCCGAACAGGCTGTGGCCAAGGCTGAAGCTGACCTGCGCGATCGCCTGAATGAAGACACCCAGGATCGGTTAATCGAACGCAGTATTGCCCAATTGGGAGGTCGCTAATGAAAGGTTCCTTATACAGTAGTAAGATTGCTGAACCCTACGCCCAGGCGTTGATAGGATTGGCCCAACAGCAGAATTTAACTGAAGTTTTCGGGGACAACTTGCGCTCTCTGTTGACCCTGCTCCAAGATTCTCCCGATCTGTCGGCGGTGCTTTCTAGCCCCGTAGTCAAGGACGAAGATAAAAAATCCGTGCTCCGCTCCGTGCTGGGGGACGGGGGCAATGGCTATCTTCTCAACTTCTTAATGTTGTTGGTGGATAAACGCCGGATTGTTTTCCTCGAAGCCATTTGTGAGCAGTACCTCGCCCTGTTGCGGCAGTTCACCAATACGGTCTTGGCAGAGGTCACCTCCGCCCTCAAACTCACCGATGCCCAAAAGGATCAGGTGAAGGAAAGAGTTAAGCAACTCACCGGGGCCCAGGCGGTGGAACTAGAAACCAAAGTAGACGGCGACATCCTCGGTGGCATTGTCATCAAAGTGGGTTCCCAGGTGTTTGATTCCAGTTTACGGGGTCAACTCCGCCGGGTGGGTTTAAGTCTTGGGACCGCCCTCTAGCAGTTAATTTAGTCGCCTAGCGACCCTTTATATTCACTTTTTCAACGGAAAATTAAGACTATGGTAAGCATTAGACCCGACGAAATTAGCAGTATTATCCGCCAACAGATTGAGTCCTACGACCAAAGCGTCCAGGTTTCCAATGTGGGAACGGTGCTCCAGGTGGGGGACGGTACGGCTCGGATCTATGGGCTGGAACAGGTAATGTCCCAGGAGTTACTGGAATTTGAAGATGGCACCATCGGCATTGCCCTAAACCTAGAGGAGGACAATGTTGGGGCGGTATTGATGGGGGATGGTTTTGGTATCCAAGAGGGCAGTACCGTTAAAACCACTGGTCAGATTGCCCAAATTCCCATTGGGGATGCCATGGTGGGCCGGGTGGTGGATTCCCTCGGTCGTCCCATCGACGGTAAAGGCCCCATCAGTTCCACCGCTACCCGTTTGTTGGAATCCCCGGCCCCTGGAATTATTGAACGGAAGTCCGTTTGTGAACCTATGCAAACCGGCATCACCGCCATTGATGCCATGATTCCCATTGGTCGGGGTCAGCGGGAGTTGATCATTGGGGACCGTAAGACCGGTAAAACGGCAATCGCCATTGACACCATCATTAACCAGAAGTCCGAAGACGTAATTTGTGTTTACGTGGCGATCGGTCAAAAAGCTTCCACCGTCGCTCAAATCATTGACACCCTGACGGAAAAAGGTGCCATGGCCTATACCATTGTGGTGGCCGCCAACGCCAACGACCCCGCCACTCTGCAATATTTGGCCCCCTACACCGGTGCCACCTTGGCGGAACACTTTATGTATCAAGGCAAGAGCACCTTGGTAATCTATGACGATTTGTCCAAGCAAGCCCAGGCTTACCGTCAGATGTCCCTGTTGATGCGTCGTCCCCCCGGTCGGGAAGCTTACCCCGGTGATGTGTTCTACATCCACTCCCGTTTGTTGGAGCGGGCCGCCAAATTGAGTGATGCCCTCGGCGGTGGTAGCATGACCGCCCTACCGGTGATTGAAACCCAGGCTGGAGACGTATCTGCCTACATTCCCACCAACGTAATTTCCATTACCGATGGTCAAATTTTCCTTTCCACTGACCTTTTCAACGCTGGCTTCCGTCCTGCTATTAACGCTGGTATTTCAGTGAGCCGGGTTGGTTCCGCCGCCCAAACCAAAGCCATGAAAAAAGTGGCTGGTAAATTGAAACTGGAACTAGCTCAGTTTGCTGAGTTGGAAGCCTTCTCCCAGTTTGCCTCTGATTTGGATGCCGCCACCCAAGCCCAATTGGCCCGGGGTCAACGGTTGCGTCAATTGTTGAAGCAACCAGAAAATTCCCCCTTGTCCGTGTGGGAACAGGTGGCCATTAGCTATGCCGGTTTAAATGGTTACATCGACACCATTCCTGTGGACAAAGTGACTGAATTTGCCCAGGGTCTGCGGGATTACCTCAAGGCCAACAAAGCCAAGTACGTAGAAATTATCAATAGCTCCAAAGCTTTGACCGACGAAGCAGAAACTTTGTTGAAAGAAGGGATCAAAGAATTCACCCAAGGTTTTGCCGCCTAATCAATGCCCAAGTCGGTGAGTTGGGGAAAGGGCTAGGGCTAAGCTCTACTTTTCCCCGCCCCTGGTTTTAGGGACTCATATTTAGGCTCCAGAACATTAAAAAAGATAAATTTAACGGGTGTAACGTCCTATGCCTAACCTTAAAGCGATTCGTGACCGGATTCAGTCGGTCAAAAATACAAAAAAAATTACTGAAGCGATGCGTCTGGTGGCGGCCGCTAAGGTGCGCCGTGCCCAGGAACAGGTGCTTTCTACCCGTCCGTTTGCCGATGCTTTAGCCCAGGTCCTTTATAACCTACAAAATCGTCTTTCCTTTGCGGAAACCGAATTACCTTTGTTTGAACAGCGGGAACCTAAAGCGGTAGCCCTTCTGGTGGTCACCGGCGATCGGGGTTTGTGCGGTGGTTATAACGTCAACGCAATTAAGCGGGCTGAGCAACGGGCCAAGGAATTAAAAAACCAAGGCATTGCCGTCAAGCTGGTACTGGTGGGCAGTAAAGCCAAGCAATATTTTGGCCGGCGGGACTATGATGTAGCCGCCAGCTATGCCAATTTGGAGCAAATTCCCAATGCATCCGAAGCGGCTCAGATTGCCGATTCCCTAGTGGCTCTATTCGTATCTGAAACGGTGGATCGGGTGGAATTAATTTACACTCGGTTTGTCTCCCTAATTAGCTCCCAACCTGTTGTACAAACCCTGTTCCCCCTCTCTCCCCAAGGATTGGAAGCCCCTGATGACGAGATTTTTCGCCTGATTACCAGGGGTGGCAAATTCCAAGTGGAACGGGAAAAAGTGGAAGCTCCGGTGGAAAGTTTTCCTCAAGATATGATTTTTGAACAGGATCCAGTGCAAATTCTGGAAGCGCTGTTGCCCCTGTACAACACCAACCAGTTATTGCGGGCTTTGCAGGAATCCGCCGCCAGTGAGTTGGCGGCTCGAATGACAGCCATGAGTAATGCCAGTGACAACGCTGGACAGTTGATCGGGACTTTGACCCTGTCCTATAACAAAGCCCGGCAGGCGGCCATTACCCAAGAATTGTTGGAAGTGGTAGCAGGGGCTAATTCCCTCTAACCCATTTAGTGATCTTTTCGTTGCACTCCTGCTTGAACTAGCGGGAGTTTTTTACTTCAGGGCCTTCATGCCTCTCTAACGCTTCGGACATACTGATATTAAGATTCAGGTGACAATTCTTTGTTGAGATTTGACCAAGCGCCGATCGCCTGTTGGTGAATCAACTGCCAGGGTTGGCCGGTGGCTTTAGCAAGGGCGGCACAGTCGGCAAATTCTGGGTGGGCATTGAGAATAATTTTTTTACCGGCTTGATAACCGTAGGCTACTTTTATGCGGATGGGACCATGGGGAATAACTACGGTTTGCCATTCCCGCTCTAGGGCGTAGCGTTGTTGTTGGCGCACCCGCACACCAAGGCTAGTGGTTTCCCGGAACAGTAAATTGAGGCAGTGATTTTGATTTTCTGGCGCACAGAGGACAGTGAGTAAAATGCCAGGGCGGGATTTTTTCATGGCGATCGCCTGGGTAAAAACATCGATCGCCCCTTGGTGTAGCAAACTTTCCAGCAGATAACCCACTGCCTGGGGTTGGATGTCATCCAATTGGGTTTCTAGTACAGTGATGGTTTCCAGTTGACCAAAGGGAGCTTCCGAAGATAGGGGGTGATTGTGGGGCGTAATTTCTGTTCCGATCCAGAGCCGGAGAATATTGGCCAATGGGAAGTCTTTACTCCCTGCGCCCAGCCCGACTTTGTGCAGATTCAATGGGGGTTTAGGGCCAAATTGGCTAGCTAGGGTAACGGCGATCGCCGCTCCGGTGGGAGTAACCAATTCCCCCGTCAAACCATTGTCGTAAACTGGTACTTGGCGAGTTTGCCAAAGTTTTAATACCGCCGGGACTGGAACCGGTAAATCCCCATGGGCGGCCCGCACCGTACCACTGCCCGTGGGCAAAGCAGACCAGTAACATTGATCGATCCCTAGATAATCCAGCCCCAAACAGGTACCCACAATGTCCACAATGGCATCGGTGGCCCCTACTTCATGGAAATGTACTGCCTCTGGCTCAATGCCGTGGACTTCCCCTTCGGCGATCGCCAGTTGATGGAAAATGGCCAAACTCCAGCGACTGACCCGAGCAGGTAAATTAGCCTGTTTGATTAACTGTTCTATTTCTGGTAGATGACGCATTCCATGGTGACCAGGGCCGTGGGAGTGGTGGTCATTAAGGAGTTTTACTTCTACCTTGGTGGCGGCCTGACCTTGTTTTTGCACCAGACCCGCCGTCAAGCGATATTCATCTGTTAAACCCAACGGAGCCAGTTTCTCCATCAGGTATTCTAGGGGAACCCCCGCCGACACCAAAGCCCCCAGGCACATATCACCAGAAATCCCTGTGGGACAGTCAAAATAGGCAATCAAACCCATAAAAAATGGCCACCTTTTATAATCTTCACCCCGAAACCCCCCAACAACGCACTGTGGAAATGATTTGCAAAAGTCTCCGCCAGGGGGCAATTATGCTTTACCCCACCGACACGGTCTATGCCATCGGTTGTGACCTCAACGATAAAAATGCCGTTCAACGGGTTAGACAACTGAAGCAACTCTCCAATAATAAACCGTTAACGTTTTTGTGTTCGTCCCTGTCTAACATTGCGGAATATGCAGTGGTGGCGGACGATGCCTATCGACTCATGCGTAAGTTAATACCTGGACCCTATACTTTTCTTCTTCCGGCCACCAAGCAAGTGCCCAAGCTAGTGGTGGAGCCGAAGCGAAAAACCACCGGCATAAGGGTGCCCGATCGCCCTATTTGCCAAGAAATTCTGCAAAGCCTGGGCAATCCGATCATCTCCACCTCTGCCCATTTGCCGGATCAAGATGAGTTTGTTATGGCGGAAAAGGCGAAACTGTTTGACCTATTTGACAAATTGGTGGACATCATCATTGACGATGACCGGGAGCCGGGCTATCAAACTTCCAGCATTATTGATTTCACCGACAAAGAACCCAAAGTGGTGCGGGAAGGGCTGGGTTGGGAAACCCTGCGAGATTTGTTTTAGTGCGGAATTTGATTAAAGTTGACTGGGCTCCAATAACCCTATGCCCAGGTCTTTGGCCGGCGGCAGCCCCAGGCTATGGCGATGTTGGCGCAACACACTAATAGCCCGCTGATACTGCGGATCAATCTCCGTGGCCATTAATTCTGGGTCGTTACGAAACTGTAGCTTGGTATCGTTGGAAATATCCAAATGAATGTCGGGACTGATGCCTTTTCGATTAATGTCGGTGCCACTGGGGGGATAGTAACGAGCAATGGTAACCGCCAAACCGGAGCCGTCGGACAAAGTGTTAACCGATTGCACCGTACCTTTCCCATAGGTAGCAGTACCCACCACCGTGGCCCTTCCCTGTTCTTTCAATGCCCCGGCCAAAATTTCACTGGCACTGGCGGACCGCTCATTAACCAACACCACTAAGGGTAAATCCGTGAGACTTCTGCCGTTGGCTGAAAAATGGCGATCGCCTCCCCGCCGGTCAATAGTACTGACGATTTCCCCCCGGTTGAGCCACAGACGGGCAATGTCAATGCTGGAAAGTAACAAGCCCCCTGGGTTACCCCGTAGGTCTAGCACATAGCCGCTAATGCGACTTTTATTGAGTTCCGTAATGGCCTTTTCCATCTGCTCAGCGGAATGGGAGCTAAATTCATCCAGGCGGATGTAGCCCACCCGTAATTCCCCTTCTTCCTTGACGTTATAGGTCACAGAATCAATTTCGATATTTTCTCGTTTGAGGGTGACACTGAAAACACCGCTTTTGGGGCGGGAAAGTTGCAGGCTCAATTCGGTGCCAATCTCCCCTTGAATTGCCTCTGTGGCTTGCTCCAAGGACATCAAAGCCGCCGGTTGGCCATTGATGCGCACAATGCGATCGCCAGGGCGAATGCCTGCTTTCAAAGCCGGGGTGCCCCGCATCACATCCACCACCACCAAATCACTACTACGTTTATCCATCAACACCCGGATTCCTACCCCGGAAGCTTCCCCTGATGTTTGACTGCTGAGGATGGCAAATTCCTCCGGAGACAGAAAACGGGTATAGGGGTCATTCAAATCCTTCAATATGCGCCCAATTTGTCGGTAAGCCTCAGCATTATCCTGGTAATTGCGCCCTAATAATTCCTGGCGTTTGGACAACCAGTTGGAATGGTTAAAGTCCTTATCAACAAATTGCTGATTGACTAACTGCCATACCTCATCCACCACTGCCTTGGGACTATTTTCCAGGAGGGTAACGTTATCGGATACACCACTATCTTTGTCCTTGGGAGTCGCCAACGTAGGACTATCGGGGTTGATCACGTTGGGAGCGCTGAGGGCGGGCCTGAGGGCAGTGCCCAAACCCAAACCGAAGACTAAAGCGGCAACCAAAGGACGAAGACAAAGCAAATGGGGACTCATGGAAGGCAGGGTAGGTCAAAGGGAGGCAGACAAATAGTCAAGTCCGATGCAATGGGCCACTGGCATGGCGGAGGGCAAAATTCCTTCCCAAAAACGGGGGACTAAACCATTTAAGCCCAATCCTAGCAAGAAAAATCTAGTTCGTGGGCAAGATGGAGCCACCAAAAAAGGCATCTTCCATTCACTGGCCTCAATGGGCTCCGCCGATATTAACCCAAGCCATAGAGCCCTCTCGATAGATTAAGTTGACTGATTAATTAAAACTTTAGTTATAAGAAAAACTAATTTTTTTATTTAGATATTGACATTTTACAGAATCCAGTATCCACAGCACCATAGAAGTCAGCAGCGAACTTGCTTGAAAAACCACAAAGTTTTCTATGGTTACCCTAATTGATTCTCCAACCTCTGCTGCTGTCCAGCCCCGCTTAACACTCCAAACCGCGGACATTGCAGCCCACACCACAGCGATTCGTTGCCTTGACTGGGATCGGGATCGCTTTGATATTGAGTTTGAGTTACGCCATGGCACAACCTACAACTCATTTTTAATCCGAGGGGAAAAAACGGCCCTCATCGACACGTCCCATCGCAAGTTTGAGGCCGTCTACTTGCAACTGTTGCAGGATCTAGTTGATCTCAGAAGTCTCGACTATTTGATCGTCAATCATACAGAACCAGACCACAGTGGACTGATTCCAGACCTCTTAGAACTGGCCCCCCAGGTGACGGTGGTGGGCTCCAAGGTGGCCATCCAATTCTTGGAAAAGCTCGTACACCGACCTTTTGAGTCACAGATTGTCAAAAGTGGCCACAGCCTGGATTTGGGCCAGGGCCATGAGTTGCAATTTATTTCAGCGCCCAATTTGCATTGGCCCGACACAATTTTGACCTATGACTCGGGTACCCAGGTACTCTATACCTGCGATGTTTTTGGCATGCACTATTGCGATGATTCCCTTTTCGATGAAACGCCAGAACGACTCGAACCTGATTTCCAATACTATTACAATTGCTTGATGGGCTCCAATGCCCGCTCGGTGTTGATGGCATTAAAACGCATTGCACCGCTGCAGGTTGTTCTAGTGGCAACGGGCCATGGGCCGCTATTGCAACATCACATTTCCCATTGGCTTGGACAGTACGATGCCTGGAGTCAAAACCAGGTCAAAGCTGAAACCTTTGTGGCCCTATTTTATGTAGATGGGTATGGGGTGAGCGATCGCCTGGTGCAGACCATTGCCGATGGCATCAGTAAAACCGGTGTGGCCATTGAACTAGTCGATCTAAGTGTGGCGGATACCCACGAGGTTCGTACCCTGGCCCAATGTGCGGCAGGCCTGGTGGTTGGTATGCCTCCCCAATCTTCCACTTCAACCACCCTAGACCCTTTGTTGGGCACCATTTTAGCGGCGGTACATCCCAAACAAGTTATCGGCCTGTTTGAAAGCGGGGGAGGACAGGATGAGCCCATTTACCCCCTCCGCAATCGCTTCCAGGAATTGGGTTTGCAAGAAGCCTTTGAGCCAATTTTGCTCAAGACCGAACCAACGGCCGCCACGGATCAGCTTTGCCGTGAAGCGGGTACCGATCTGGGCCAGTACCTCACCCAGAAACAATCCCAGCAGGCAAATACAGACCTTGATCCAGAACTCAATCAGGCGATCGGTCGCCTCAGCACTGGACTGTATATTTTAACCGCTCAAAAGGGAGATGTGCGGAGTGCCATGTTAGCTTCCTGGGTGATTCAAGGCAGCTTTGAACCCCTGGGCATTGTCATTGCAGTGGCCAAAGACCGGGCGATCGAATCATTACTCCATCCCGGCGATACTTTCGTGCTCAATGTGCTGGAAGAGGACAACTATCAAAGCCTCATGCGCCATTTCCTCCTCCGTTTTCCCCCAGGGGCAGACCGCTTTGCCGGAGTTAACACCTATCCTGCCCAGAACGGTTCTCCGATCCTGTTGGAAACCCTAGCTTATCTGGAATGTGAGGTTACCTCCCGTCTTGATGGCAATGACCATTGGTTGGTCTACAGCACCATACAAACTGGACGAGTCGCCAAATTGAATGCCCTAACCGCCACTCACCACCGCAAACTGGGCAACCACTACTAAGTTCACCTTCTACCTGGGATTTTCTCATGCAACTCCTCTCAACCAATGTGGATTCGGACGCAAAGCCTACTCTCCTATATTTCAGTCGTGCCGTGGTGGTGCGTCTACTGGAAACGGTGCAGGACTTTATTGTGATTTCCCTTTGCGTCGGCCTGTTCAGTTTTATGGTGATGCAGTTGCGGGAAATGTTTGTCTCCCTTTTTCCTCCCCTGGATTTTCCCCGGGTCACCGCCGACATTTTATTTCTGCTGATTTTAGTGGAACTGTTTCGATTGCTGATTATTTATCTGCAGGAACACCGGGTTTCCATCGGAGTTGCAGTGGAAGTCTCAATTGTTTCGGTTCTAAGAGAAATTATTGTCCGGGGCGTTCTGGAAGTGCCTTGGGAGCAAGTGCTGGCAGCTTGTTCATTTCTGCTCATTCTGGGTGTTTTGCTCGTAGTGCGGGTTTGGTTACCCCCCACGTTTGAAGGGGTCGATCCTGAACGGGAAATCTCCCGCCGCCATCAAATTCGTCAGTCTGGTAAGGAGTCCCCATCAATTTGATTATCTTGACCATCCCCGCTCCCTCTTGTCTTTATTCGAGGTTAAATCCATGATTTCTCCAATTGGTGGTCTTTCCCAAGCTTTGCATAGTCCGTCAGATTCAATTTTCGTTGCTTCCCTGCCTCGGGATATTCAGGTTGCGGAAATTGCCCCTCAAACCAAAGTGTTACGGTCTCGCCTCTGGGATCGACTTAAATTTGAGGTGGAATATGGTCGCCGTCGGGGCACTACTTCTAATTCCTATCTGATTCAGGCCGACCATACGGCATTGATTGATCCTCCGGGAGAGTCATTTTGTGATTTGTATCTAGCGGAATTACCCAAATATTTGGATTTAGCCCAGCTTGACTACATTGTTGCAAGCCATGTTAATCCCAATCGCATGGTTACCCTGGAGCAATTACTGCGTCGGGCAACCAAGGCCAAGCTTATTTGTTCTCGTCCTGCGGCGAAGGTGCTTAAAGCCACCTTTCCCCATTGGGAAGAAAGATTCCAGACCGTGCGGTCCCAGGACATGCTGGATTTGGGCCGGGGCCATAAGCTCCAGTTGATGACCTTGCCTACCCCCCGCTGGCCTGACGGTTTATGTGCCTACGATGCAGGTAGCCAGATTCTTTTTAGTGACAAGTTGTTTGGCACGCATGTTTGTGGCGATGCCATTTTTGATGAGGACTGGCGACAATTAGGCGGCGATCGCCGTTTTTACTTTGATTGTTTGCATGCTCCCCAAACTAGACAGGTCGAAACAGCACTGGATCAGTTTGATCCGTTAACGCTGAAAATGATTGCCCCTGGCCATGGCCCCTTGGTTCGTTTTAGCCTTAGTCGTCTGTACAGTGATTATCGCCAATGGTGTCAACAACAACCTAGCCAGACCCTCAAAGTAGCATTGATCTATGCTTCCGCCTATGGCAATACAGCAACCATGGCCCGGGCGATCGCCCAAGGATTAGTCAAGGCCGGTGTTGCCGTCGAAACAATTAACTGTGAAATCGCAGAACCAAACGAAATTGTCGAAGCAATTCAGGCCTGTGATGGTTTTATTGTCGGTTCTCCTACCCTGGGGAGCCATGCCCCCGTTCAAATCCAAACGGCATTAGGGATTGTTTTATCTTCCGCAACCAAAACTAAATTGGCCGGAGTCTTTGGTTCCTATGGCTGGAGCGGTGAAGCTATTGATTTGATTGAAAATAAGCTAAAAGATGGCGGCTATCGCTTCGGCTTTGAGGCCATCCGCATCCAATTCAGTCCCAATCTCGATGCCCTAGATGTTTGCACAACCTCTGGCGCAAATTTCGCGCGGCAACTCCGTACCCACAAGCGTCAGAGGATTGCCCGTCAAGCCACTACCGAAACCCAGGCTGACCGCACTCAGCAGGCAGTGGGACGTATTATCGGCTCCATTGGTGTGGTTACAACCCAAACAACTGGCCGCCATCAAGGGATTTTGACCTCCTGGGTTTCCCAAGCCAGCTTCACTCCCCCTGGCATTATGCTCGCAATTCCGGGCGAATTTGATGCCTACGGTTTGGCCGGACAAAATAAGGCTTTTGTGCTCAATCTTCTGCAGGAAGGTAGGAGTGTACGGCGTCATTTTGATCACCAGCCCCTGCCGAAAGATGGGGATAATCCCTTCAGCAGATTGGAACATTATTCAACCCAGAATGGCTGTCTGATTCTAGCGGAGGCGCTGGCTTATCTTGAATGCCTCGTCCAATCTTGGTCGAATATAGGCGATCATGTCCTGGTTTATGCAACAGTTCAGGCCGGACAAGTGTTACAACCCAACGGCATCACTGCCATACGACACCGCAAATCGGGGGGACAATATTAGGCGCTGTCATGGTTGTGATCAACTCGCTAGCAGTTTCTAACCTTGAGTTTCCATCTCGGACTTCTTTACGCTTCTAATGATGGCGATCGCCGTCTTGGCTATGGCAGACATCAGGGTGGGAAGTGAGAACAGCTTTAAACTGAGCAAAACGGTGTTTCTGTTTATGGTCATAGGTTAGCAATTCCTAAATCCCCCAATGCCATGCTGACGTCAGTTTTGGGGATATAGTCCGCCCCTGTGCCAAGTTCCTCCCGAAAGCCCATTACCATACCCAGCTAATTGCCATGGGGGGCGATAGATTTGTCATTGGGCAGAAGGAAAAAGCTAAACTGGAGGGCAATTTGATCATCTTCACTATCATTGGGGAATCTCCATGTGTGGCATCGTTGGTTACATCGGCACCCAAACGGCAGTAAATATCCTCATTGAAGGGCTAGAACGCTTAGAATACAGAGGTTATGACTCCGCCGGCATTGCTACGGTCACCGAAGGAAAAATTGAGTCGGTGCGGGCTAAGGGCAAACTATTTAACCTCAAGGAAAAGCTAGAAAACCACAGCAACTTTTCCCGCCTGGGCATTGGACATACCCGTTGGGCCACCCACGGTAAACCGGAGGAGCATAACGCCCACCCCCACTTGGATAACCAGCAACGCATCGCCGTTGTGCAGAATGGCATCATCGAAAATTATCAAACCCTGAGGGATCAGTTAAAGGAAAAGGGTTACCAGTTTTATTCGGAGACGGATACCGAGGTCATTCCGATTTTGATTGCCGACATCCTTAAGGATTTGCCCAGTGATGATCCAGACGAAGCTCTACTGGAAGCCATTGGCAAGGCCGTACATCAGCTAGAGGGAGCCTTTGCGATCGCCGTTTTAGATGCCCATTGTCCAGAGCAACTAATTGTGGCCCGACAGCAAGCACCCTTAATTCTGGGCTTTGGCCAGGGGGAATTCTTTTGTGCGTCCGATGTGACAGCCTTAGTGCACCACACCACCACAGTACTTTCTTTGGAGAATGGAGAAATTGCCAGGTTAACGCCCCTGGGGGTAGAAGTTTACGACTTTAACCTGAAAAGGGTGAGAAAATTACCCCGCACCCTCGATTGGAGCGCCACCACCGTTGAAAAACAGGGCTTTCGGCACTTTATGCTCAAGGAAATCTACGAG
This sequence comes from Synechocystis sp. FACHB-908, assembly GCF_014698595.1. Classification (NCBI taxonomy): domain Bacteria; kingdom Bacillati; phylum Cyanobacteriota; class Cyanophyceae; order Synechococcales; family Merismopediaceae; genus Synechocystis; species Synechocystis sp. FACHB-908. Next base: position 216,685 of record NZ_JACJTH010000021.1, read on the forward strand.
CAACCAGCCGTTGTCCGCACTTGTTTAGCAACTTATCTCAATGAACAATGGCGGGCCGCCGACCATCCTAGCCATAGTCCCGTATTCCTGGGTTTAGACCCCCAGTTGACCAAAAATCTCCAACATATTCAAGTTCTGGCCTGTGGTACTAGTTGGCATGCGGGTCTGGTGGGGAAATATTTACTAGAGCAATTGGCCGGCATTCCCACCACAGTGCATTACGCTTCGGAATTTCGCTATGCGGCCCCTCCCCTGACGCCCCACACCCTCACCATTGGCGTGACTCAGTCGGGGGAAACGGCGGATACTTTGGCCGCCCTGGAAATGGAAAAACAACGGCGCTTAACTTTGGAAGACGACTATAAACCCCTGATTTTGGGCATTACCAACCGTCCGGAAAGTACCTTGGCTACCATGGTTAATGAGATTATTAATACCCACGCTGGCATTGAAATTGGGGTGGCCGCCACCAAAACCTTTGTGGCCCAAGTGTTGGCCTTTTATTTTCTCGCCCTGGACATTGCCTTTCAGCGACACAGCCTGAGCTTGGAAGCCATAGAACACATCATGGTTGGTCTGCGACAATTACCCGCCCAAATTGAAACCATTTTGGAACAACAGGGTAGTGCTATTGAAGCCCTAGCCCATGAATTTGCCGAAACCCAAGACTTTATTTTCCTTGGTCGGGGCATCAATTTTCCCATTGCGCTGGAGGGAGCTTTAAAACTCAAGGAAATTAGTTATATCCATGCAGAAGGTTACCCCGCCGGGGAAATGAAACACGGCCCCATTGCCCTCCTGGATGCCAAAGTCCCAGTGGTGGCGATCGCCATGCCGGGTTCAGTGCATGACAAGGTAATTTCTAATGCCCAGGAAGCCAAAGCCAGGGATGCCAGGCTCATCGGGGTTACTCCCATGGACGACAGCCAGGCCCGTTCTGTGTTCGATGATTTATTGTTAGTGCCCCACGTGGAGGAAATGCTTTCCCCTATTGTGGCAGTGATTCCCCTGCAACTTTTGTCCTACCATATTGCCGCCCGCCGGGGGTTAGACGTGGATCAACCCCGTAATTTGGCTAAGTCCGTCACCGTGGAGTAGTTGGCCCCTGGGTTGTTGCAGGTCAATAACAGCAGCCTGCTGTCCCCAAAAAGCTGTGGAACAATAACAGGTAAAGCAATTTATTCTCGCCGGTAACTCGGTGTAGCAAGTTTAAAACATCCCCTATGACAAGCAAAAAATTCTCCTGGCCAAAAACTATCATTGCCCTACTTTTAACCCTAGGTTTATGGCTAGGATTGGCAGACTTACCCACCTATGCCCTGGGGGGTATCCAACCAGAGTTGGATCAACCTGCGCCCCTGTTCACCCTGCCCAGCACCACCGGAGAAGGGGAAGTTAATTTGACAGATTACCGGGGTCAATGGGTGGTTTTATATTTCTATCCCCAGGACTTTACCCCCGGTTGTACCTTGGAGGCCCAGCGTTTCCAGCGGGATTTGACCAAATATCAAGCTCTCAATGCCCAGGTAATTGGGGTAAGTGTGGACGACTTAGACTCCCATGAAGCTTTTTGTGATGCGGAAGGGCTTAAGTTTCCCCTGCTGGCGGACTCCGACGGGGCAGTAATCAAGACCTATGGCTCTTGGCTCAGTGGCATGGCCCTACGACACACCTACGTCATCGATCCCGAGGGTATTTTGCGGGAAAGATTTCTGGGAGTGAGACCCGCCACCCACAGTGAAGAAGTTTTGGCCCGGTTGGCAGAATTACAAGCCTAATTGCCAGTGTTACGGCATTTTCAAAAACTTTACAATTCAAACTTGGGCTTAGTCAGGGTTGTTTGGCGGTCTTGGCAGGCAAGATAAACTGCTTCTAGCAAAACTTCGGGGGGATTATCGGCCGAGGGAGCGGTGAGACGCAGACGTTCTTGTACCTGTTTGGCTAACCTTTTCTCCGCCTGTTGCCTGGCCTTGGGTAGTAAATCTCCCCGTCGGAGTAAATAATCCCGGATCACTAACCAATGGTCTGCTGTAATTCTTTCTAAACCAGGGCATTGTGCTAACTCAGCGGCGAGAATCTTCGCTTGCTCCGGTTGTTGCAGTTTTAGGCGATCGCCTCTTTGATCCCGACTTTCCCGAATCACTAAAGTCCCCGCCAGTAAATCTCCAATGCGTTTTTCCCGCCGGCCAAAAATGATTAATAAAGCGCCGATGTAAAGAAAATCATCAATGGGGCGGAACAGAGCTCTTAAACTAGCTTCCTGTAAGCCAACGGGGCGGCCATCTCCCCGAATTACCCGAATTTTAGCCCTGCGTTTACCGGGGGTTTGACCCTGCCAGAGGGTTTCAAAAAAGACAAAATAACCCACATAAACCGCAAAAATGAGGAAAATTTGGATAGCGGTGAGCCAGAGTTGCCATTCCCCGGAGGCGTAGAGGGAAAGGTTATAGGCCAACACCGCCCAAATAATTAGCAAAATTAAAACAACGCTTCCCAGACAGACATAGTCGATCAGCACCGCATAGAGACGATTGCCGATGCCCGCCAAAGTAAATTCCAATTCTACGCTTTCGGGGGTTTCCACCTGATAATGGTTAAACAGGGCCATGGTTTCTAGCTTTGGGGGAGAAAAAAGGGGATAGAGACAATGATGGTTCCAGGGGAGATTAGCTCGGGCGTTTTGTCCCTGAGGCAAGCTTTAAAATTTTGCCCGATCGCCGTAAGATAAAGGCTGGCAAAGCTTGTTTTTATTGGCGTATTTAACAAAAGACTATGGACATTTTGACATTAGGTTGGGTAAGCGTGTTAGTTCTGTTCACCTGGTCCATCAGCATGGTGGTATGGGGTCGGAACGGCTTCTAGGATTAAACCTGGATTTCCCGTTGTTTAAGAGTCTTTGATACCGTGGAAGCAACTCCTACTCCTGTCCTCAACACCCTTTTTTTAGCGGCCCTGGTGATGCTAGTGCTTGTTAGTGGTGGCATTCTCTACCTCACCACCCTGGAATGGCGCGATCGCCGTCGGCAGGATCGGGATAAAAAAATGGGTCGCTAGTTTTTTGAGTAGTTGAAAAGTTTACGGACGCGGGGGAATTTTGCCCTCTTGTGCCACCACCCCTGTGATAACTTATGGGTCTTTCCCGTTTACCGGTGATTGGGTTATTTATTACCCTGGTCACCATAGCTTTTTTGCTGGTTGCCAACTTTGACCAAAATCCAGTCCCGGTTAATCTGGCCAAGGATGCCCCCACCCAAAGCTCCTCTCCTGGGTTGGTTATTGTGGCGGCGGGAGATATTGCCTGTGCCCCCGAAGATCCCGGCTTTAATAACAGTTTAGGTACAGCAGACCGTTGCCAGATGGCCGCCACAGCTAATTTGGTTGCTAGCGCTAATCCTGATCTAGTTTTACCGCTAGGGGATAACCAGTACGAACGGGGAGAATTGGCTAATTACCAAGCTTCCTATCAACCCACCTGGGGAAAATTCGATGCCATCAGCCGCCCTGTGCCAGGTAACCATGAATATTACGGCCCCGGCAAAGATGCGGCGGACTACTTTGATTATTTTGGCCAACTAGCCGGCGATCGCCAAAAGGGCTATTACAGCTACGACCAGGGGGACTGGCATTTTATTGCCCTCAATTCCAACTGCCAATACATTGGCGGTTGCGAAATGGGATCGGCCCAACAGGAATGGCTCAGGCAAGATTTAGCCGAAAACAACAAAGTCTGTACCCTAGCCTATTGGCACCACCCCCTTTATTCCTCTGGTGTGCACGGTAACCAAAAGCAAATGGCGGACCTATGGCAGACCCTCTACGATGGCGGTGCGGAATTGGTGCTATCGGGGCACGACCACCTGTACGAAAGATTTGCCCCCCAAAATGCCCAGGGTGAATTGGATAGGGAAAAGGGGCTGAGGCAATTTGTCATTGGCACCGGCGGCAAAAGTCTTTATCCTTTCAAAACCGTGCGCCCCAACAGTGAAGTTCAGGCAATGGGAGTTTATGGAGTGCTGAAAATGGAACTCCAATCCAACAGCTACCGCTGGCAATTCCTAACCGCCAACACCGACGAATTCAATGAACAGGGGAAGGATTTATGTCATTAAAGGGGGCAATCATGCCATTACTGGGGCCCTTTGCCATGGCCCAAAACCAGGAAAATACTAATAAATTCCATCACCCATTCTAATTCTCCTTTGCGGCAAACCTGCGCTAAGCTTATTCGTGAGCATTTCTCGGTTGTACCTATGGACTTTTCTAGTAACGTTGCAGCGCAACTCAATGCGGGGACAATTTTGCCAGAGGGCATTGTTATTGTCACTCTCCTCCTTGTGCTAATTGTTGATTTGATTGGGGGACGCAAGGTAGCCTTGGCCCTGCCCTACCTGGCGATCGCCGGTTTATTGGTATCGGTGGGTTTGCTAGTTACTTCCTGGTCCATGGCGGATCCCATCGGTTTCATCGGCGCTTTCAATGGAGATAATCTCAGCATTATTTTCCGGGCTATCATTGCCCTGTCCACCGTTGTCACCATTTTAATGTCGGTGCGTTATGTGCAACAAACGGGGACTTCCTTGGCGGAATTCATTGCCATTTTGCTCACGGCTACCTTGGGGGGCATGTTCCTCTCAGCGGCCAACGAGTTGGTGATGGTTTTCATCTCCCTGGAAATGCTCAGTATTTCCTCCTACCTCATGACGGGCTACATGAAGCGGGACCCCCGTTCCAATGAAGCGGCGTTGAAATATTTGCTCATTGGTGCTTCTAGCTCCGCCATTTTCCTTTACGGTCTTTCCCTCCTCTATGGTTTGTCCGGTGGCGAAACCCAGTTGGTATTAATTGCCGAGAAATTAGTTAACGCTGACACTGTGGGTCAATCCCTCGGTTTGGCGATCGCCTTGGTGTTTGTCATTGCTGGTATTGCCTTTAAAATTTCCGCTGTACCCTTCCACCAATGGACCCCCGACGTTTATGAAGGTTCTCCCACCCCGGTGGTGGCTTTTCTTTCGGTGGGCTCTAAGGCGGCCGGTTTTGCCGTAGCTATCCGATTACTAGTGACTGCCTTTGGTGGTATTACCGATGAGTGGCACGTTATTTTCACCGCTCTGGCCGTGTTGAGCATGGTGCTGGGCAACGTGGTGGCTTTAGCCCAAACCAGCATGAAACGGATGTTGGCCTACTCTTCCATCGGTCAAGCAGGCTTTGTGATGATTGGCCTAGTGGCCGGCAGTGAAGATGGTTACGCCAGCATGGTTTTCTACATGCTCATCTATCTGTTTATGAACCTGGGGGCGTTTAGTTGCATTATTCTCTTCACCCTCCGCACTGGCAGTGACCAAATTAGTGATTACGCTGGTCTGTACCACAAAGACCCCTTGTTAACCTTGGGCTTGAGCATTTGTTTATTATCCTTGGGGGGCATTCCTCCTCTGGCGGGCTTTTTCGGCAAAATTTACATCTTCTGGGCCGGTTGGCAATCGGGATTGTATGGCCTAGTCCTACTTGGTCTGGTTACCAGTGTAGTTTCCATCTACTACTACATCCGGGTGGTGAAAATGATGGTGGTGAAGGAGCCCCAGGAAATGTCCGAAGTAATCAAAAATTACCCGGCCATCAAATGGAATTTACCCGGCATGCGTCCCCTACAGGTGGGCATTGTCGCTACTTTGGTTGCTACCTCGCTGGCAGGTATTCTGGCTAATCCCCTCTTTAACCTCGCCACCGATTCCGTGGTCAGCACCAAGATGTTGCAGACAGCCCTCCAGCAAACAGGAGAAACTCCGGCGATCGCCATTTCCCATGATTTACCCTAGGGGTATCAGGAAATATTGCTTTGCAGGCAAAAGCCAATGAGTGTAACTATAGAAACCGATTTAAAGGAGATCTTGGGGGAAATTAAGACCAAACTCGATGACCTCCAAAAAGATGTAACTTCTCTTAAGATCGATATGGCAACGGTGAAAACCGAGTTATCTGCGGTCAGGATGGAGATAGGTACAGTCAAGGATGATGTTAAAGATGTCAAAGGGCGGGCTAATGCTCAAATTTGGGCGTTGATTCTTGCCGTCATCGGAGCCATAATTACCACCTTGGTGCGTTTTGGCATTTTCCCTAATCCCTAACAAAAAAGCGACCAGGCTTTTCTTTCAATTGCCCGATCGCCTTTGATATTTTCCCAAAGGATAAAAGCTAGTCCATTCAGAATCGAGCCTTAAAGTACTCCCATATTGGCTAGCCCCAGAATTACTCCAGCGCCGAGGATGTGGCCAAAGCTAGCGGTGCCCAGCACAGCCCCTAAACCAAAGCCGCCAAAGAAGTTAGAGGAAGGCATGGGGGTGCCCACATTTTGTTGTTTGATGGTCAATTTACCAAAGGCGATCGCCAAAATGTTGCAAGCAATCATCACCCCAGCAACTTTAGGGCTCCAGGACAGGGTGGCGGGAACGGCGGTGGCCAACAAAAAGCTATGCATTGAGATTCTCCAGAATAAAGACGGTTTTTAAAGGGATAGCCCCACGCTAATGGGGGTCTTTAAAAATCTCATCTTACGGGGACGCTCTGCCCCTGGGAAACCACCGTTGCAATACTTAACAAATTTTCGTTTTTAGCTTGGCAAATGTCTTTGGCAAAATTGGTTGATCTGGCTTAAATCGTCAGTTATTTGCCCTGGAATAGTCTGGGGACGGGCAATTCTGATCAGATTTACCCCCAACGCTTCCGCCACTTTTTGCTTAACCAATTCTCCCCCCTGGGCACCGGAGGCTTTAGTTACCACCCCTTGAATTTGCCATTGTTGCCACAGGGCTTTTTCCAATGGTTCGGCTACGGGGGGGCGCAAAGCAATGATACGGTCGGAAGTAAACCCAGCGGCGATCGCCTGGGCTAGGGCTTGGGGATAGGGCAGAATACGGGCAAATAGAACTGCTTCATCCTGTAGGAGGCTGAAATGGCTTAACCAGCGGGCTCCAACGGTCAACAGCACCCGTTTTCCCCTCAAGTAAGGCTGATATTTCCCTCTGGTTAAACTCTGAATATCAGGTACTTCTAAGGTATTTTTTCCCAAAGCCAGGGGCGGCCGCTCAAATCGGATATAGGGAATTTGTTGTTCTTTGGCGATCGCCGTGACCGTGGTAGTAATTTGGGCGGCAAAGGGATGGGACGCATCGACAATGACTGCAATGCTATGGCGTTTTAGAAATTTCGGTATTTCCTGTGGGGTTAAAGCTCCAACGTGAACCGTCAAACATTGATGAATCGGATATAAATGCTTGGCCTCCGATGTGGTGACTGTCACCAGACAATTTATTCCCTGGGCAATTAACCCTTCGGCTACGGCACGACTATCCACCGTTCCACCAATTAACCAAACGGTTGCCAGGCTATCCACCATGATTTAAGTGCTTACAACTGGAATTTTTCACCCAAGTAATATTGCCGCACCAAAGGATTTTCCGATAACTCCCCGGCACTACCGGAAGCCAAAATTTGCCCGTCCCGCATAATGTAACCCCGGTTGGTAATGGCTAGGGTTTCCCGCACATTATGGTCGGTGATTAAAATGCCCATATTTCGTTCCCGCAACTGGGCAATGATAGTTTGAATTTCCGCCACGGCAATGGGGTCAACCCCCGCAAAGGGTTCATCTAAAAGCAAAAATTGTGGTCCTTCCACCCCGATCGCCAGGGCCCGGGCTAACTCAGTGCGCCGCCGTTCTCCCCCAGAAATTTGCGAACCTTGGGTATGGGCCACTTTTTCTAAGCGAAACTCGGCCAATAGCTGCTCAAGGCGATGTTTCCGTAGGGGAGGCGAAACCCCTGTTTGCTCCAAAGCTAAGAGAATGTTGTCCCGCACACTCAACTGCCGAAAGACGCTGGCCTGTTGAGTTAGGTAACCTAAACCAAGATGGGCCCGTTGGTTCAGGGGTAAATTAGTTATGTCCCGCTGGTGGAGCCACACCCGCCCTGTATTCGGCTTTACTAATCCCGTGGCAATGTAAAAAGTGGTGGTTTTTCCCGCTCCGTTGGGCCCGAGTAAGCCGACAATTTCCCCGGGAGCGACCTGGGCGTTGACCCGATTGACCACACAACGCTTGCCGTAGAGTTTATGGATATTTTCTAAAACTAAGGTCACGATCTCCGTTCTCGCTAAAAAGCCTGTCACCGAATGCCGTTAGTATCCCACAGCTAAGAACCCAGGGGCGGCAAATCTGGCAGGGTATCACCGGGGAGAGGATTGGGACCAGTGGGGGCGGGGCCGGCTGGACTTTGGGACTCTTCCACTAGATAAATGGATTCCACCTGTTGATTTGCTTGGGGGTTAGCGACAAAACGCCCTTCGTCCACTAAATAGGTCATGGTTTCCGCCCGCATACTGTTGCCGTCCTGGAGCACATAGACGTTGCCACTAAGGACTAAACGTCTCTCCTGGGAAAAATATTGGGCCTGGGCCGCCGTTGCTTGCAAATTCCGCGCAGGATAGTAAACTTGAACATTCCCCCTAGCGGTCACCACCCCGGTTTGGGAATTAGCTTCTTGGATATCAGAGCGGACAGTCATGGGACTAGAAGGGGCCGTTTGGGCCACCACCGAGGAATTGACGTTGACGGGCAGGGAAGACAAGCTCCCTAGGGAGGCCATGGCGACCGCCAACCAACCCCAGTGACGAGATAGCAAATGGGAGGGGGAAAAACGTTGAGGGAATACCATGAGCAAACGAACCATAATCGCTAACAGGCAAGCTTAGGGAAGAAAGCAGGGGAAGATTGTCAACCCAATAAAGCTAGTGTAGCGAATTGGGGCAATCTGTTTGGGTCGCTAAGGTCAGAAATCCATCCTCCACCCCTGGGTTTTGGACGTTCACCGTGGGTTTAGGTTTCCCCTGGGTCAAAGGACTGCAAACTGTTTAACAATGCCGGTACGATCGCCGCTGGCCAGCCGCCCTCTGCTTTACGCCCCTGGCACAAAATAAACCTCAATTCATAGGCGTGGGCATAGCCCTCAATTTCTAACCACACCAATTCACTACTCAGTTCGCAACAAATTTTTTCCTCCTCCATTAACTCGTCGGCGATCGCCGTGACGGTCTGGGCCAACTCCCTACTCAAGCGATGGAAATCGGCAAACTCATCTTGGGTCAACTCCAAAGCCCAATTCTCTGACCCCAGCAAAAAAGGAAAAGTCTCGGCATTGGGATCAAAGCCCCAGCGCCAACCAGGCCCTTCATGAATAGTTTTTGACAGCATGCCACTGGACCCATGGACAAAAAAAGAGAGTTAGTCGTAAGCCGGGTTCTGTTCCAGGATGCGAGGCACCCTTGGGGAGTTATCTATCTGGGAAATTTGTTACCAAATTCCTCAAGCGGTTCCACCAATCATGGGGCAGGAAAAAGACCAACCTTTGCCCCTCCGACCTTGCTTCCAACCGGGGTTTACCGAGCCAGTACCTCTCGATACTGCTGGTGCGCTCTTACCGCACCTTTGCACCCTTACCCTTTTCAGTGGTCAGTTACCAGTTAGTCAGCAGAAAAACCCTGTTAACTGTTTACTGGTTGCTGTTTTCTAAAAAGGGCGGTATTTTTCTGTGGCACTGTCCTCACGCTCGCGCGCACTGGGCGTTACCCAGCAAGTTTGGCCTTTGGGAAGCCCGGACTTTCCTCAGATTCCCTGTGACAGGAATCCGCAACTCCCTCCCTAACTCTCTTTTTCTAGTGTGCCATTGATTAGAGCCATAGGCCGCTGTGGTTTGTGACCCCAATTAATTGAAACTTCATTGCCCCCTCCGTAGTCTTGGGAAATTGGTGCTAGGAGTTGACCAATGAAAAAATTTGCCTGTTTAGCCTTGTCTGTATTACTCAGTGGAGCCGCGAGCTTACCCAGTTGGGCAGGGGAGGTATTGGACCGCATTGAACAAACGGGGGTGATTAATGCCGGCACTAGAAAGGATGCGGTGCCCTTCGCCTACGTTGACGACCAAGGGGAATGGGTGGGTTTTTCCATTGATCTGCTGGAATTGATTCGCCAGGAAGCGGAAGCCAGACTGGGTAAACCAATCAAGTTAAACATGGTGGAAGCCACCGCCGATAATCGCTTTGACTTGATTACCAATCAGACCATCGACTTGGAATGTGCTTCTTCCACCTTCACCTGGAATAGAACGGCAGTGGTGGATTTTTCAGTCAGTTACTTTGCCGATGGTACCAAAATTATCACCGGGGTGGATAGTGATCTAGAATCTGCCGATTCCCTAGCGGGACGGGCGATCGGGGTTATTCCCGACACCACCAATGCAAAAGCTATTCTCGACTTTCAACCGGGGGCAACCATCGTTGAAGTTAAAGACCAGGCCGATGGCATGGCCAAGCTTGAAGCTGGAGAAATCGAAGCTTTTGCTGGAGATGGCATTGTTTTGGCAGGATTGAAAAAAACCTCTGATAATCCCCAACAGTGGAAAGTGGTGCCTAATTTTCCCTATCAGTACGAAGCCTATGCCTGTTTATTACCCAAAGATGATTCTGACTGGCGCAATTTGGTCAACTACAGTCTAGTCAAATATATGGAAGGGGTAATCAGCGATCAGACCGCAGCGGTGGAAATTTACGAGCGTTGGTTTGATGAAGAAACTGGCGTTGCGCCCTATCCCCGGGAAACGATCAACGATTATTACCAAGGCATTGTGGATAGTTTTGAGTGGATTCCCATTGTTAGCTATTAGCAATTATTAGCAAAGCTTAAAGTGGGGATTAATTTGCCCCAGCCCTTCATTGGAAGGAATGATCAAATTAAGCAGTTCCTAATGCATAATTTCCTTTTAAGGGCTAGCAAGTATCTATTGCAACCAGCCTTTAATAGTTTTAATAACGCATTACATCAGCCTGACGTTGAACAAGAGCGGTTAAAAACCAAAATTATTCAGCGCCTAACTCACACCCGTTATGGCCAATCTTTGGGGATCACTAAAGACTCTCCTTGGTCGGCTATTCCCGTAGTTAGCTATGATGATTTTTTTTCCTGGTTAGAACAACAGCAAACCTCACCTAAACAATCAATAATTACCAACGAAAAAATTCATTATTGGCAACAAACTTCGGGCAGTTCTGGCGCGATTAAACAAATTCCCTACACCCATGGTTTACTGACTGCATTTACCTCCATGTTTGCGGTTTGGGCCTATGACCTGCTCCACCATGGCCCAGATTTTCGCACAGGTAAAACCTATGCTTGTGTTTCTCCCACCCTTGGCGATCGCCCTGGGGGCATTGATGACACGGACTATTTGACGGGGCCTCTGCGCTGGCTTAGTGGTCATTTTTTGGTACGGGTAGGTAATCATTTTCCTGACGGAGACGCTTTTCGTTGGGCTTTGGCCTTAGCTTTATTGCAAAATCCAGACTTAGAAATTATTTCCCTTTGGAGTCCAACTTTTTTGACAGTGCAATTAACGTTTATGGCCCAGCACCGTCACGCCCTGATCACGGCCCTTGGTGATCGCCTGGATGACACAAGACGAAAAGCATTAGAAATAGATCCGATTGATTGGCTAAAAATCTGGCCAAAATTAAAATTAATTTCCTGTTGGGATCAACTATTTGCCGGGGAACAAGCTAGGGCTTTACAGACTTATTTTCCCGGAGTATTTATCCAAGGAAAAGGCTTATTGGCCACGGAAGCTCCCATTACCATTCCTCTAATTAAAGCTGGGGGATTTGTGCCCTTAGTGAACCAAATTGTGTTGGAATTTATGACCGCTGATGGCACCATTGTTGACTTGTGCAAAGTGCAAACAGGGCAAACTTATCAATTAATTATTTCCACTTTGGGGGGACTATACCGTTATCGCCTTGGCGATCGCCTGCAGGTATCCCATTGGTATGCCAAAACCCCTTGCCTGGCTTTGGTGGGTAGGGGCGATCGGGTGAGTGACTTGGTGGGAGAAAAACTAACCGAAGAATTTGTGGCTGAAACCCTTAATAATCTTGGCTTAGTTGGTAACATTGGTCTTTGCTTCCTAGTGCCAGTCCCAGGAACCCAGCCCCATTACGTTTTGTACCTATCCTCCGGGGCAATGATGGCGATCGCCGGAGAGGAATCAACATTGGCCCAGCAACTGGATAACGGCCTCCAACGTAGTTTTCATTATCGTCGGGCTCGACAATTGGCCCAGTTAGGGCCGGTGCAAGTAATGACAGATGGTTATCCCCCTTGGTTAACCCAGGGGCGTTGGGGAGATGAAAAAAGTTATTGCCTTCGTATTCCTCCTTCTGGGACCGTTTGAAAAGTCCCCTAGCTCCCAAAATTTGGTAGAGGTTAGACCCCAGTTCCCCTAAGGTGATCGCCCTATCATCCTAGCCCCTAGCCCTGATGGGGTAAAATTCAATGGTTAGTTTCGTTGTAATTATTGTTAGAGAAATACATGGGTGGACAGACGCTCGCAGAATCTTCCCAAGTTTTGCGCCAAGAAGTATTGGGAGCCCGCCGCTTCAGCAACTTTTTCTGGGCTGGAATTTCTACCATTGGTGGTGTCGGTTTCCTGTTGGCCGGCCTTTCTAGCTACTTTGGCAAAAATCTTTTGATTGTTAGTGACACCACCGGACTGCAGTTTATTCCCCAGGGTGTGGCGCTACTTTTCTACGGTGTGGCCGGCAGCACAGTGGCAGGCTATCTCTGGCTAACCATGGCTCTAAACGTCGGCAGTGGTTACAACGAATTCAATAAAAAGTCCGGGCAAGTGACCATTTTCCGTTGGGGCTTCCCCGGCAAAAACCGCCGCATTGAGTTGATCAATAAAATTGCCGATGTCCAGGCGGTAAAGGCGGAAATTAAAGAAGGCGTTAACCCCAAACGCTCCCTATACCTCAAAGTCAAACAGCGAAGAGATATTCCCCTCACCAGGGCAGGCCAACCCATTTCGCTCTCCCAATTGGAAAACCAGGGGGCTGAGTTAGCCCGCTTTCTAGGAGTACCCCTAGAAGGTTTGTAAATTGCCATTCCCGTGCTGTCAGATTTCACTACCAAGAACACCAAATTCAGGGCAGAAACGGGGGTTTGTTATGTTCAATTGGTCCCCATTTCCCCTAGAAAGTTATCTAAAGTGGACTAAGGTTCCTAACAAGGACTTTAAAGTTGGTTAATTTACATAAACGATGAAAGGCAGTTGCCATTAGCAATTACGGAGATTAGATTTTATGAGGATTTTACCGAATATCAGCCGAGCCACTTGGTTTGTGGGCATCTTTTTTGTCGTCAACATTTTACTGACTGCCTGCAATCAGCCCTCTGCCAATTCTTCAGCCGAGCCTTCCCCCACGGAAACCAACAGCCCAGTGGCCCAGGTAACAACGGATCCATATAAAGACTATAAGCCTCGCTTAAATGGCAAAGCCACTGTGGAAATGATGGTTAATGGCCAACCAATCATCATTGAAGTGGATGGGGAAAATGCGCCGATTACCGCCGGTAACTTTGTTGACTTAGTGGAACAGGGCTTCTACAACGGTTTAACTTTCCACAGGGTGGTAGATGGTTTTGTGGCCCAGGGGGGAGACCCCAAAGGTGACGGTACGGGGGGTTATGTGGATAAAAACACCCAACGTCCCCGCAATATTCCCTTGGAGATTAAGGTGGACCCTGCAGTAGAAAATGCACCAGAAACCCCGGTCTACAGTCGAGCCTTGGGCAATCAAGCTGGATTTCCGGTGATGCTGCCCCACAAAACCGGCGCTGTGGCTATGGCCCGCTCCCAAATGCCAGACTCCGCTTCTTCCCAGTTTTATTTCACCCTGTCCGATGAAACGGGATTTTTAGACGGTGATTATGCTGTGTTTGGTTACGTCACCCAGGGTATGGACGTAGTGCTGAAAATCAAACAGGGGGACAAGATTCAGTCCGCCAAGGTAATTACAGGGCAAAATAACTTAGAAAAATAGATGCATAGTCCTAATAAATTTACCTCTGGGCCCAAACAGTTTCTGGAGTCGGAAGCCATTACCTCCTATGCTGATGCCGCTGTGGTGGTGGTGCCCATTCCCTATGAGGCAACTACTTCCTACCGTAAGGGTTGTGAGCATGGCCCTGAGGCGGTGCTAGAAGCTTCGGACCAGTTGGAAGCCTATGACGAAGAGTTGGGCACTTCCCCCTGCCATGATTTGGGTATTTACACCTGCGCTCCCCTGGCGGACAGCAATAAGCATCCCGCTTTGGCTGGAGACGCCATGGTAACGGAGGTTTGTGACGGCATTGCCCCTTTTGTGGAAGACGGTAAATTTGTAGTGGCGATCGGTGGGGAACATGCCATTACCACTGGGGTAGTGCGGGCTATGCAAAGGGGGACATCGGAGCCTTTTACGGTGGTGCAAATTGATGCCCATGGGGATATGCGGGACAAATTTGAAGGTTCCTGCCATAACCATGCCTGTGTAATGCGCCGGGTGTTGGAATTGGGCTTACCCACTCTGCCGATCGCCATTCGGGCCATTTGTCAGGAAGAGGCAGATTTGATTCGGGAAAAAAATATTCCTGTGTTTTGGGCCAGGGAAATGGCCGATAATCCCAATTGGATTAACGAGGCGATCGCCAGCATCACCACACAAAAAGTCTTTCTCACCATTGATATGGACGGTTTTGATCCGGGGTTTATGCCGGGAGTCGGCACCCCTGAACCGGGGGGGCTAGGTTGGTATGAAGGGTTAAATTTTTTCCGCCGTCTTTTTCAAACCAAGCAAGTAATTGGTTGCGACTTGATGGAACTGGCCCCAGTGCGAGGCTCGGTGGTGTCGGAATTTTCTACCGCTAAACTAGCCTATAAGTTGATGGGTTACTGGGGAGAGTCCCAACGGAAAAAACTCTAGCTATTCTCTGTTGTCAAAAATCTCCCTGAAGTTTAGGAAAAAAAGAATAAAAGTCTTCCACAGACCCAAAGGAGGATAGAGCAAAACTCGCCCCACGGATTCCAAACCTTGCCGGGGTCAAACTCCCTTAGAACAATAAAGGCTTGAGGGTTTCCACCACGGATTTGGCCAAGCTCGGCAAATGGTAGCCCCCTTCCAGTCCTAAAACCGGATAGGGAGATATTTCCATCAGATAATGGGTCATCATGCCGTAATCCTCCGGAATTAGGTTCATATAGGCCAAGGGATCGGAGTGGTTAGCATCATAACCAGCACTCACCAAGAGTAAATCCGGCTTCACTTGCCGTAAAAATGGGAGAACTTTATGCTCAAACGCCTCCCGATAAACTTTGCCATCCCCCCCTGGTTTGAGGGGAATATTAAGCACATTGTCGTGTTGACCCCGATCGCCAGCGGCCCCTGTGCCGGGATAGCAGGGAAATTGGTGCAGGGAACAATAGAAAATCCGGGGGTTATGGTCCACCAATGCTTCAGTGCCATTGCCATGGTGTACATCCCAATCTAAGATGGCTACCCGCTCCACCCCTGGTCTAGTTAAGGCGTAATGGGCGGCGATCGCCACATTGTTGAGCAAACAAAAACCCATACCCGTGTTACGAATAGCATGGTGCCCAGGGGGACGGGCCAACACAAACACCGCCTCCCGTTGATTTAAGACATGGTCAACCCCATCTAGCCAGGCCCGCACCGCCAAGCGGGCTACATCATAGCTCTGGGGAGAAACAGGGGTATCCGCATCGAGGGAACCGCCCCCTAGCTCAGCCAATTTCGCCAATTTGTTTAAATATTCCTGGCTATGGCATCGGAGGATGTATGGATCTAAATTCCACGTCACCGGGGAAGGCTTTTGCCAATGGAGGTAATTCGCTCCGGGCATCTTCCGTAAAGCAGTGGCGATCGCCGTCAGTCGGGCCGGACACTCGGGGTGGGTGGGGCCAGTTTCGTGGCGCAAAAACTCTGCGCTGTAAATAATAGCGACCATGGTAAGTGGTGGTGGATAGTAAAATTAGGCGGAGAAGGCGGAGCAAAAAGTTTGGCCAGCCCTTCAGCCATTGCCCCAGGGCCATGACCCACCAATGCTATTCTAGGTAGGGTATTGAGCCAAATTTAAGATCGAGGCAGTTTAGGCTATGCAAGTTAACAATCTCGGCTTTATAGCAAGTATTTTATTTGTGTTGGTGCCAACGGTTTTCCTGTTGATCCTGTTTATTCAAACCGGGAAACAAAGCGAAAGCTAAGCCTTGGTTAACCATTGTCAAACAGAACAGAGTCAGGGGCGGAGTTGATCCAGCCCCTTTTTTTGCCGATAGTTAAACCCTGGGTAAATATTTCGCCTTTAATTGAAATTAGATCCCTTCTTTGCGAGTTAGTAACACCGGACAGGGGGCATTGACCCGAATATAGTCCGATAGGGAAGTGCCCAATAGTCGGTCTAAATCTGGCAAACTCTTGGCAATGGAGGGCCGGCGATCGGGGGAACCCAACAGCATCAAGTCAGCATTGTAATCCTCCGCCAATTCGCATAGTTTTTCCCCTGGCTTACCCCCCGTTACAGTGCAACGATAGGCAATGCCCAAACGCTTCGCCTTGGCGATCGCCGGAGCTAGGACGGGGTTTTCCTCAATTTCTTGCCGGGAAAGGGGTAGTAGATCCGGCTTCAGGTCGGGGTTCACCCGAGCTAGAATTAATTCCCCTTCTGGATAATCCCGCAAAAGCTCCAGGGCCAGTTCCAACGCATACTCCGCCGCCGCTGACTTATCTAGGGCCACCATGACCCGTTTAATGCGCTTAACGTAAATATCGTCCTTCACCAACAACATGGGGTGATTGGTCAGTTGAAATACATACTGACTAACAGAATTTTCTAGAATGGCTTCCAACCGTTTCAAGCCCCGGGAACCCATAATAATCAGGTCCGCATCAATTTCGTTGGCCACATCACACACCACTCCCTTGGGGTCTCCTTGGCGCAACACGGTGGAAACCTTACTGGGTTCGATGGCCACATCCTCCAACAAGTCCGCCAGGATTTTACCGCCCTCGGCCCATTTTTCCGTGAATGCCTCCGTGGTAATTTGGGGCGGAACCACGTGCAAAATCGTGATCGATGCCTTTTGCACCGCCGGAAAGTCCATCATGGCCTTGAGCATTTCTTGGGTTTGGCTGGTGCCAGAATCTGCGTATAAAATTTTGCTAAGCATGATAATTGAGTTCCTTGAATCGGTTCAGGGAGAGTCTCACCGTGCCATGGAGATTGATAACGGCAAGCCCTCCTCGGTTAAGCCTTATCCCTTCAGAATAAGGCCAATGCAAGCGCAGAAATTTAACGACTTGTTGCGGACTTTCTCAGCCTTGGTGGGCCATGGTTCTAGGGAACTCCTAACCCAATACCCATATCAACAGCTAACCTGCCCCTCCAATTGACGGCAGGAGTGTGTCAAAATCTAGGGAAATTTGAGATTGTCGTCAGCCATTACCGACGAGTAAAAGCTATGAACGTGATTGTGGATTTATGTGTTGTGCCCCTGGGTGTGGGGGTTTCCGTGGGTCAGTATGTGGCCGCTTGCCAGAAAGTACTGGCCGAAGCGGGGCTGAAACATACCATGCATGCCTACGGCACCAACATTGAAGGGGATTGGGACGAAGTTTTTGCCGCAGTTAAGGCTTGCCATGAAGCTGTCCATGCCCTGGGAGCCCCCCGCATCACTTCCAGCATGCGTTTTGGTACCCGCACTGATCGCCCCCAAACCATGGATGAAAAGGTGAAAAGTGTGGAAACATGGCTGGAAAATTCTTAGACGGGCAATGGTGGGAAAGCCAAAGTTAATTGCTAATTCTCTCTAGCCAAGGTGAATTTTAGTTTTTAACCCGTCAACTTAGTTAACTTTCGGGCTCCGTTGCTTGTAGCTCCACTAGATAACTGCCCCATTTTTCCTCGTTAGTGCGGGGGTCAATGTCTTTTTTTAACAACCGCCAACTTTTGCCTTCACTTTGCCGCTGTAGGTAAAGATCGAAGGGATTCTGTTTTTGAGTCACCGTTTGCCGGGGCAAAATTAGTTTTAAATCATATCCCCCAGTCAGGTGATAGGCCGGTAAATTATCCACGGCGATCGCCTCAATATTTTTGACATTGATTTTGCTAATTTCAAAATCTGGGGTCGGGGCGTTTAAATGTTGGCTCAGGGCAGTTTGGGTACGATTAAGTTGGAAAGTAATTGCTTGCTGTACCACCGCACCGTCAGGGGCAAATTCCAAAGGGGGCGGGGCACTTTGACAGGCATTTAAACTGAAGCAAATCAAACCAAGGGTTAACCAATTTAGCAATCGATACCGATAAAAATCGATTAGGTTAACGCTGAAACTCTGCCAAGGCTGAAGGATTTGCTTGCCCGAAAGTGATTTTCGCATAAACAATTAACTAATCAGCGCTATTCAACTGTTGCAATTTCTCCAATACCTTTTCTGCGTGGCCCTTAACCCGGACATTAGGCCAAATGTGGGCAATATTCCCCTGGGGATTGATCAAAAAAGTAGAACGAAGAATGCCTTCACACTCTTTGCCCATAAACTTTTTCGGTCCCCAAGCGCCATAGGCTGCCGCTAATTCGTGTTCCGGATCACTGAGCAGTTGAACGGTTAAATTATGCTTGTCAATAAATTTGCCGTGACTTTTTTCCGAATCCGGACTAACACCGACAACAACAGCATTTAAATCTGTAAATTCCGGTAACTTTTCGCTAAAATCTATCGCTTCAGTGGTGCAACCGGGGGTATTGTCTTTGGGGTAAAAATAAAGCACTAACCACTGCCCCAAAAAATCATCGGAGGAAATTGTTTTCCCCTCAGCATTGGGGGCGGAGAAAGTCGGGGCTGGTTGATTAGTTTCTAAGGCAGTGGCCATGTTAAAAAAATTCTTAAATGTCTTAAGAGAAATGATCTTGGGAACTTTTACAGGAGTGATAATTGTTATACCAATTCGTTAAATTCCAGCGACGGGTCAAGAGATATCCCCCCTAGCCCTCCTCACTAAAGCTCCGGTTGAGAAGGGGGGAAGCCGATAGGCGGGGGGATTAGGAATCGTATCTATCATTTTAAAATTTGGTATTACTTAAAATCTCACCTGAATAGCTTGAACTTACTTTATATGTAAAGGAATCAAAATCAGGGGCAAAATGGCGATCACCAGGAGAAGGAAAGATCCAACCCAGCTAGCTAAACGGTGGGAATCCGGGGTAATGGAAAAACCTAGTAAATGGTCAATGCGGGCTAGTAAGCGGTCTTGTTGACCAGAAAAGGGCACTGCCAAAGGAATGGGATTGGCAACGATGGAATTTTGGGACACTAGGGCCAGGGCTTCCGCCAGGAGCAAGGGATCACAGTTTTTTGCCCCATGGCGATCGGCTCGACATTCCCTCTGCCACAGTAATTCCTGCCATAAAGATTCCGTTTCCGGTAGCCAAAAAGTTAGGCGACGCAGGCATCCTAACCAGAAAAACGTCCAAGTATCCCGGTAAAAACGATGGGCATTTTCATGGGCTAAGACCGCATTTACCTGTTCCGGAGACAGCAATTTCAATAAACCCTGACTTACTACCAGTTCCGGTGACCATAATCCCACCTGGGCGCTGTAGGGAAAAGGAGTATCCAAAAGACGAATTTTTTGTCCTTGCCAATCGGCCAACGGATGAACTTTTACCGCCGCCAACGTTTGCCAAGTTTGCCAGGTAAGGTTGGCAACACAAACTGCTGTCCAGAGCAAAAATAGCCAAGCGAGAAAGTGACTGCCCATGCTAGCGGGGAAGCCAAACATCCAACCACAGCCCATCCAGGCGATCGCCATGCTAGTGGTAATCAACAGTAGGGGGGGAAGGGCAAAAAAGCCTAACGCTATGGACCAAGATAATCCGCCCGGCCAGCAACGAATGGCCCAACGCAGGCCAAAGGCAATTAAAACTGCAATGGCAAACAAAATACTGTGCATTATTTCTCCTCCTGTCGCTGTTGTCGGGCCGCCCGCAAACGATCGGCGATCGCCGTTAACTGGTCAATGCTAGCGGTGTCTAAACTGTCAGCAAAGGCGGCCACCACATCGGGATTGCTAATGGCCAAAAACTGCTGTAATTGTTCGTAGGACTGCACCGCTTTGGCCTGGTCTGCACTCACCCTTGCCGTCCAAATAAAGGCTTTGCCCTGGCGATGGCACACTAACCAGCCCTTCTTTGTGAGCCGATTTAACACCGTGGTTACCGAAGAGTAGGCCAATTCCCGGTCAGGGTCGCTCAAAATGCGATCGTGGATATCTTTCACCGTGGCCTGGCCCAATTGCCAGATAATTTGTAAAATTTCCTGCTCCAGGGGGCCCAGGGACAATTGTTGGGGACGGTAGGGGGGAATCCAGCTCATGGGGAGGAGAAAATACTAATTCTTTTTGGAGGGAATAACCCCCATCACTAATCCTAACTTCCCTCAGGAAGAAAACAAGCTATGAAAGCAAAAATATCCTCAGACTTAACTGGTTGTCACAATAGGGGACGGACTGGACGGAATAAATGGCTATGGTCGGGATGATAAAGGCGCGATCGCCGGGGTAAATCAGTCTTTAAAGCTGGGCTAATCAGGTAAAGGGTGGTGCGGATTAAATTTTCCCGCAAACTTAAGGCTGCCATTTCTGCCAAGGGCACTAACCAAATCTTTTCATCGGGCCAACCCACCCGAAAACAAACCGCTACGGGAGTGTCGCCGGGATAATGCTCTAACAATTGGTTCTGAGCTTTTTCCACATGGCGCGCCGCCAGGTATAACCCCAAACTAGCTTGGTGGTACGCTAAACCTGCTAACTCTTCCCGTTCTGGCACCGCCGAAGCCGCACCACTAATGCGGGTTAGCACAATGGTTTGCACGAGATCAGGCACCGTAAGTTCACAGTTTAAGATCGCCGCCGCCGCTTGAAAGGCGCTAATACCCGGCACACAGACAAAGGGAATATCCGCTTCTCCCAGGGCTTGCATTTGTTCGTGGATGGCGCTGTAGAGGGTTAGATCGCCGGAATGGAGTCGCACCACAATCTTGCCTTGGCGCACCGCTGTGATCATCAAAGGCACAATGGTTTCCAAGGTTTTATTCCCGGTGGCAACACATTCCGCCTGGGGTCTGACGTCCGCCAAAATTTGTTTGGGCACCAAGGAATCGGCATAGAGGACTAAATCCGCCGCCTGCAAAAGCTTTTGCCCCTTAATGGTCAATAAATCCGGATCACCGGGGCCCGCCCCAACAAAATAAACCGCTGGAGAAAAAGAAGAGTTTTGTGAATCCATGAAGACGTTTTTATAAAGATTATCTGGGAGGTATAAGAAAAACAAATAGCATTTATCGATAACTATAAATTGCGTAAAATTTTCACAATTAAGACCATTTTAAATATTTAGTTTAAATGCCTAAATTGTCATTTTCGCTTTTATTATCATAGAAAATTTTATTATTAGTCTTTGTTGAACTCCTAATACTCTAGTACCTTATAGTCGTACTAATCAGCTATAATTGCACCAATGATCTTTACAGGAAGCTTGAATGCAGAAGGCTTTGAAGGATGGTTGAGAGTGTATCTTTTAGCATCACTCAGCATTCCATCAGTCTTAACAATGGATAATGCTTCCATTCATCGTAAAAATGCCATTAAAGAATTGGTTAAAGAAGCCGGTCGTGAGGTTGTATTTTTACCGAAGTACTCTCCTGATTTAAATGATATTGAGCATGATTTTAGTGCGTTAAAAAGAATCAGAATGTATGCCCCTGTCGGAACATCCCTTGATGAAGTGATTCGGTCTTATTGCATCGTCTAGTGCTTCACTCTTATTTGAAATAACTATAACTATAATTACATATTTAATGCTAAGATTGCTAGAGATTTCCAAAAAAGCGAGTGTAACAATGTTAGATAAACTACATTGTTCAAATTTAGGGAAATTTATAAATAATACCACCGGACTCACTAGCTTCAAAGGTGGCATTGAACTCAATCGCCTTTTGGTCCAAATATTCTTTGGCTTCCTTACCATCAATTTCTGCGGCCTTGCAAAACTGTAAAACCGTAATGGTGTTTTTATTTTCCTCTAGAATTTGGAAGAAAATTTTTCTGAGGTTCTCCGAGGTCGCCATAGTGATTTGTTGTTGTTGCTTTCTGCCATCATGGACCGCACTCCAGAGTAGCCCACCCCCCAGGGCACTCATGGGCAGGGAAAAAATCATCAGAGCCGCCGCCGCTCCATCCCGGTCTTCCTGGGACTTAGTGGAGTCGAAAATTTCCACCACACAGTAGAGCCCCAAAGGAATTCCCAGGGAAAGCAAAAGAAAAGCCACAATTTGTTTAATTAATCTCATGGTTCCAATGGGCTAAAAAGTTAATTGGGCAAAAACTCAGTAAATTAGACTATTTTGCCATTAACACCACAGAAGAACGGGGCTGAACCCAATATGTTTCTCCCTCAACCGGAGAGGCGATCGCCGGCTCCTGGAAGTCCAACGGAGTTGGTAAATAGGTATCCACCAGTCGATGCCAAATCAAACCATCGTTTAGAGGGGGCAATTCAAAATTCAGCGGTTCCCAATAGGCATTAAAGATCAGATGGAGAATTTCCTCCGCTCCTGGATGGAATAGGGTGACCGCTAAAGTATGGGAAGTGTAAGACCAATCGGGCTGGGCTAGTTTCACTCCATGCCAAACCACGCAGGAGCCCGGTAAATCCTTAGTTGCTTTAAGATACATTTCCCGCAGAGCTGCTTCGTCCACTGGAGGGAGGGGTTTATAAACGGGTTCTTCCCCGTCCTGGCCATCCCCCTCAGAGCCGTCATTTTCATCGGGAAAGCGGGGTAGAGCAAAATTTAGCACCGGCAATAAACTTTCCTCAAGAAATAGGGATAGGCTTTGGGTCAAAGCAATAATGCCCCGCAAAAAGTGAGTTTCATCGCTGTGGGTTTCTTCCCCACTCCAGTCGAACCAACTTAGTTCGTTATCTTGGCAATAGCCGTTATTATTGCCCTGCTGGGTTCTGCCCACCGGATCTCCCATCAGCAACATCGGCGTACCCTGGGAAAAGAATAAAATAGTTAGAAAGTTTTTAATTTGCCGCAGTCGCAGTTGATTAATTTTGGGGTCATCGGTTTCCCCTTCCACGCCACAGTTCCAACTGAAATTATCATTGGTCCCGTCTCGGTTCTTTTCTCCGTTGGCTTCGTTGTGTTTTTCGTTGTAGGAAACCAGGTCTACCAGGGTAAAACCATCATGGCAGGTGACAAAGTTGATACTGCGGTTAATATCCGTATCTTGGCGATAGTAAATGTCGGGGCTACCTAGTAGGCGGCTAGCCAATGCTGGCACTGCGCCATTATCCCCTTTGACAAAGCGACGCACATCGTCCCGAAAAGGACCGTTCCATTCCGCAAACCAGTCTGCCAACTCCACAAATTTACCGACGCTGTACAGTCCCGCCGCATCCCAAGCTTCGGCGATCAATTTAGTACCGGCTAAAATCGGGTCGGATTCGATCGCCCAGATGATGTTGGCGGTGGCAATTTCACTACCATGGAGGGGCACTCCTTTGGTATCTCGCACCAGTACGGAAGCCAAATCAAAGCGAAAGCCATCCACATGCATTTCCGATACCCAGTAGCGCAGGGAATCAAGGATTAGACCCCCCACCACGGGGTGATTAGCCTTAACGCTATTACCGCAACCGCTGTAGTTGCTGTAGGAACTTTTATCTTCATCGAGGATGTAATAGGTTCTGTTATCAATGCCCCGGAAGGAAAGGGTGGGGCCTTTTTCGTTGCCCTCCGCAGTGTGGTTAAAGACCACATCTAAAATCACTTCTATGCCCGCTTTGTGCAGGGCTTTGACCATGTCCCGAAATTCGTCTACCACTTCCAGGGGATCATCGGCAGCACTGTAGCCTTGGTGGGGCGCAAAAAAGCCGATGGTACTATAACCCCAATAGTTGGTCAGTCCTGGTTGGGCATCTTCAGGGTCAAAATAATGCACCGGTAATAATTCCACCGCTGTAATGCCCAATTCCTTGAGGTAGGGAATTTTTTCAATTAATCCTGCATAGGTGCCCCGTTTGTTTTCGCTTAAGCCCGAATTGGGGTTGCGGGTAAAGCCCCCGACGTGGAGTTCGTAGATAATGCTGGCGGCGTAGGGCGTGCGGGGGGCATGGTCATCCTCCCAGTCGTACACACTGGTGTCCACCACCACGCTGCGTAGGGCCTGGGCGCAGTTATCTCCGAGGGCCATGGCTGCTTTGCGGTCGTAAATATCCTTCCCGACGATCGCCTTGGCGTAGGGGTCGAGCAAAACTTTGTCCGGGTCAAACCGATGGCCCTTTTCCGGTTCGTGGGGCCCATCAACACGGTAAGCATAAACCTGCCCCGCCTTTAAACCCTTCACAAAAACATGCCAGTAGTAGAAGGTGCGGTTCCGTCCTCGATGAAGCTCAATGGTGCGGGCCGGGGCCGGATCATTAGGGCGATCAAACAACAATAGCGTGACCCTTTCCGCATGTTTGGAAAACAAGCAGAAATTAACCCCATCGGCGTAGACCGTTGCCCCTAAGGGAAACGTTTGGCCAAGGTGGACATCGGTGGACAGGTTGGGAACAGATATCAACTGTGGCACAGGCAATTCCAAAAATTGTTCAGATTCTTTCCCTTAAAACTAGCAAACCTTTGGAAAAGGGAAACAAGGGCGATCGCCCTTGTCATCGCCGGATGTTTTTTCCCGTGGTGGAAAGTTAGTTTAGCCCTGGCAAGTAAAAGGAGTGACTAAAACTTTCTGGCGCACCCGGTTTTTAACGATCCCTAACCTAGACCCGGCGGCAACGGTTCCCCACAAATTAAATGGATTTCCTTGATGCGCTCAAACAACCAAGGTACGGACTCTCGATATTCCGGTAACAATGCCAAGGGACTAAGCAAAGCGGCGGCCGTTAGGTCTGCTATGGTCAACTGGTCACCACAAAGATAGGACTGATCTTGCCAAACAGATAGAACCCGGAAAGCCAGGGCCAATCGTTTTTTCGCTAGGGCAACGGTGGTGCCATTGATGTTGTACTGACGGCGGACAATTTGAATGACCATCTGACTGGCAAGGGATGGGTCAATGGCCTTGCCTGCCCCAGCTCGGTAGTCGTAATAAACAAACCGGGTTGCCGTACCAATACTTTCATCCAACCAATCCTCCAGCCACTCCGCCCTCAATCTCTGTTCCGCTTCCAGGGGAAATAAACGGCGATCGGGGGAAAATTCCTCTAAAAAGCGGAAAATCTCGCTGGAATCACTGATACATTCCGGTTGTCCTGGGAGTTCTGGACAAAGTACTGGCACAGTAGTGGCACCGGTCTTGGGTTTAAGTTGCAGGGCATGGACACCGGGAGTTAAATTTTTAACTCGGTAAATAATGCCCTTATAACCCAAGGCCAGCCTAGCTTTGCGGCAATAGTGGGAAGTGCTGAATTGGAGCAACAACATCCTAGGTAGCCAATGTCCGACGCTTCATGGTCATTTCATAGGCTTCGATGATGTCTCCTTCCTTCCAGTCGTTGAACTTGCTACAGCCAATGCCGCACTCATAGCCAGCATTAACTTCCCGCACGTCCTCCTTAATCCGTTTGAGGGAATCGATGTTGCCTTCAAAGAGCACTTGGTCACCCCGGCGCACCCGCAGGTTACGATTCCGGATAATTTTGCCTGACTGCACGTAACAACCGGCAATATTACCCCGACCCACGGGGAAGACAGCCCGCACTTCCGCTGTTCCCAGGGAAGACTCAATTTCTTCGGGATCCAAGAGACCTTCCATGGCTCCTTGGATGTCATCCAAAAGCTTATAGATGATGTCGTATTCCCGAATGTCCACCCCTTCTTGGTCCGCGGCTTGACGGGCTCCACTGGCCAAGGTGGTGTTGAAGCCAATGATGATTGCTCCACTGGCGGCGGCCAAATCCACATCGGTTTCCGTGACTTCCCCTGGGGACGCCAACAGGACTCGGATCTGTACTTCCCCTTGGGGTAATTGTTCCAAGGAGCCTAAAATAGCCCCCAAGGAACCCTGTACGTCTGCCTTGAGGATGATGTTGAGTTCCTTGAGTTCCCCTTCCTGGGCCTGGGCCGAAATACTGCTGAGGGTAACCTTGCGGGAAGACATGGCCTGTTGCAGACGGGTTTGACGGTCTTCCATGGCCCGGGCTTCCGCTTGCAGACGGGCATCTTTTTCGTTGGTAAAGACTTCAAATTCATCCCCAGCGGCGGGCACATCCCCTAGACCAAGGATCTCCACTGCAAAGGAAGGACTGGCTTCCTCGACTTTGTCGCCCCGGTCGTCGATCATGGCTCGGATTTTGCCGTACACAGCCCCCACCACAATAGCATCCCCAACTCGGAGAGTACCGTTTTGGATCAAGAGGGTAGCCACAGGACCCCTGGTGCGGTCTAGGTTAGCCTCAATCACGGTGCCTTTAGCCTGACGGTTGGGATTAGCAACTAGTTCTTCCACTTCCGATACGAGCAGAATCATTTCGAGCAAGCCATCCAGGTTATCTCCGTTGAGGGCACTGACGGGCACCATGATGGTGTCTCCCCCCCATTCTTCAGCCAGAAGGCCAAGTTCGGACAATTCCTGCTTAATGCGGTCGGGATTGGCTTCAGGTTTATCGACTTTGTTGATGGCCACAATGAGGGGAACCCCGGCGGCCTTGGCATGGCTAATGGCCTCTTTGGTTTGGGGCTGGACGCCATCATCGGCGGCTACCACCAGAATGGCAATGTCCGTAACCTTGGCTCCCCGGGCCCGCATGGCGGTAAAGGCTTCATGGCCAGGAGTATCAAGGAAGACAATCTGTTCGGTTTTGTCGTTGTGCTCCACTTCCACGTGGTAGGCACCAATGTGCTGGGTAATACCCCCCGCTTCCCCTTGGGCCACCTTGGTTTTGCGTATGGAGTCCAGCAACGTGGTTTTACCGTGGTCCACGTGACCCATGATGGTAACCACAGGGGGACGACGTACGAGGTTGTCCAGATCCGCTTCGTCGAGCATTTCTGTGGTTTTAGCGGCGGCGGCGACCCTTTCAGGGGTTTCCACGGCCACTTCAAAGGATTCGGCCACCATACGGGCGGTTTCTTCGTCCAAGGTTTGGGTAATTTGCACCGCTACCCCTTTGAGGAAGAGCCGTTTGATGATGTCTGTTTCGGAAATTTTTAATAGATCCGCCAGATCCCGGACAGTCAAGCTCCGGTCCAACATGATCACTTCGGGTTTTTGCACCACTTCCTTCCGATCCCGGCGATCGCCACGACTGCGGGAACTACCACCAGCGCTACTACCCGCTTCGGATTTGAGAGTGGGCTTTTTAACCTTGGCCACAGTGGGGGTGCTGGGTTTCGCCGCCAAGGATTTTGGTTTAGGTGGACGGGCAATGGAAAGACTAACCAGGGTAGGCTTGGGTCCATTATCCCCATCTATATCCAGGTCATCGTCATCGTCGTCCATTTTGGGCCGGCGTTTGCCCTTGTTGGCCGCTTTGGCCTTATTGGCTTTTTCGTCTTCGTCATCTTCCCACTGATCTGGCTTACCCAAACGCGGAGGAGTAGGGCGCTTCAGCTTGGGCTTGGGTTTCTCGGTGGAGAGCAGATCACCGTCATCGGCATCGTTGTCCCCATCGACCCCCTTGCCCCGACTAAGGGGCGGAAATTCCAGCAATTCTGGTAAGTTTTCGTCCTCTTCAGGCCGGGGGGGCTTGGGCCGGCGCAATTCTACCTTGGGCTTAGGTGGTTCCGGAGCGGCGATCGCCACCTTCTCTTCCCTGTCACCGGGGGAGCGGGCTTGACCCCGATTATCCTTCAAACTAACAATTTCCGGACGGTTAACCTTGGGTTTAGCGGGGGCAGGGACAGCGGTTTTGTTGGGACTGGCTGTTCGACCAGGAGGCCCTGCCAAACGGGGGGCTGGAGCCGCTTTCTTTGCAGGAGGAGTAGGGGGAGCTGGCTTACTGGGGGGAGATTGCAAACTGGGCACTGGGGGCGGTGCCAAAGGCTGGGTGGGGGGAGCAACACTTTTGGGCGCTTCCTGGGCAGGCTCTTCCTGTTTCTGAATCTTTGGAGCTGAAGCTTTGGCCACGGGGGGTTGGGGGGGCGTGGGGGCCTTCGGCGCTTGTAGTTTTGGCCGGGGAGGGGGGGTGGGCCGGGCCGGAGATGGACCGCCAGATTTTTCCTGTTTGTGGTGAATTGCTAGAATCTTTTGCTGCTTGGGATCTGACTTATCCTCTTTCGACTCCGGACGGGATGCCACTCTAGGCTTTTTCGGTTGTTGGGGGGTGAATTTTTCAGCTGCCGCTTTGATGCGCTCCGCATCGGATTCACTGATGGTACTGCTATGACTTTTAGCAGCCACGTTGAGCCGTTCGCAGATGTCTAAAATATCTCGATTCTCCAGATTTAATTCTTTTGATAGGTCATAAATTCTGACTTTGGCGTTGTTCATCCACTGTCCCCCTGACTAATGATCCATAAATTTAATAAGTGACAAATTGGTTTATGTGAGTGCAAAGACTAGGTGCACAGACAGAGCACTAGCTTTTTCCAGGGGCATTGTCCCCAAGAAAGCTTTGCGGAGTCGATAAGGTGAAGCCGAAATAGTAAATGGTTTTACTCCTAATGCTAACTAACGATAACTGCCGCTGGGTAAGTTTCGGCAGAGGGCATCCATGGTGATGGATAGGGAAAGGGTTTATGGCAGCGCCTCAGGGAGTGGTGAGAAGACGGGCTTCTAGTTGCTCAAAGAGATGGCTGGGAACTGGGGCTCGGAGGGCCCGCCCCAACAGATTTTTGTGGCGAGCTTTACGCAGACAGTCATGGGTCGGACATAAATAAGCCGATCGCCCCGCACCGTGATCTAATTGTACAGTTCGAGATGGATAGACTCGGACAATTCGCCAAAATTGTCGGCGATCGCCTACTTTGCGACAGCTGAGGCAACGACGGTATCCAGGGGCCATGGTCAACGGTGGGCAAGGAGTGGTCAGGACAAATTAGCACAAAGCTGGCATTATCAACCTTTCCTAGCTTAACTCTTCTTCCTCCCCTAACTCCGGCCCTTGGTCTTGGTCCCATTCCTCTACTTCTTCTTCCACCTCGGCGATCGCCTCTGGGGTTTCCTCTAACTCTTCAGCTTCCTCGGCTTCCAAAGCAGCCATTTCCGCTTCTAATTTAGCTTGGGCCTCCTGTTCTGCTGCTTCCCGTTCTGCCCTGGCCTGGGCTGAAGCCGCCGCCCGCTCCAAAATAGATTGTTCAATGGCTTCCTTATCCCGGGCATAGGTTTCGGGATCTTTGATGTCAATTTTCCAACCGGTTAGGCGGGCCGCCAACCGGACGTTTTGTCCCTCCTTGCCAATCGCCAAACTGAGTTGATCCTCCGCCACAATTACCAGGGCATGGCGCTCCTCCGCATGGATGAGGTAAACCTGGTCCACCCGGGCTGGACTGAGGGCCTGGGCAATATACGTGGCCGGGTCTGGGGACCAACGGATCACATCAATTTTTTCCCCCCGGAGTTCGTTGACCACCGCATGGATACGGGAACCCCGAGCGCCAATGCAGGCTCCCACCGGATCCACATCCCGCTCTAGAGTGTCCACCGCAATTTTTGTTCGGGGCCCCACGGAAGGGGAAGGGGGTTTGGCTTCCCTGGCCACGGCAACAATGCGCACCACCTCTTCTTCAATTTCCGGCACTTCCACACTAAATAAATCCACCACCAACCCCGCCGCTGCCCGGGAAACCACCAATTGGGGACCTCTTTGGGAGCCTTCCCGTACCCGTTTGAGATACACCCGGAAGGTGGAGTTAGCCCGGTAATTATCGTTGGGTAACTGTTCCCGTTTGGGCAATTCTGCTTCTACCTCTGGCTGACCAAAACTACTCTGCACCGCCACAATGATGGACTGCCTTTCAAAGCGCAGGGCCCGGGCATTGAGAACAGTGCCTTCCAGGTCTTGGAATTCTTCTTGGATAATTTTTCGTTGTTGATCCCGCAGTTTTTGCAGTAATACCTGCTTAGTTTGAATGGCGGCCATGCGCCCAAAGTCCTTTTGTTCTGGGGTCACATCCAGCACTACTTCGTCCCCCAGTTGAGCTTCTTCGGCCACTTCCAGCACTTCCTTGAGGGAAATTTGTTGGTCAGAATTTTCCACTTCCTCCACAATCCGTTTGGTGGAAAGTACCCGAAAGCCTTCTTCTTCCGTGTCTAATTCCACCTCAAAGTTGTTGAAATATTCTTCGGGGAATTGGTGTCCCATCAACTGCGATCGCCGAAAACGCTCGTAGCCCTTCAATAAAGCTTCCCGTAGAGCTTCTTCCACCGCCGTGGTGGGTAAATTATTGCGCTTACTAATTTCACTAATCATTGCCGGGAGCCCCGGTAAACTAACAAGAGACATGGAAAATCCTCCAAAATATTTGCGATAAAGCTCTAGCCCTTCCCCAGACCTAGGCTGGCTAGACTCCAGGGTCAATTAATGGGGTAGCCGCACTGTTAACCCCACTGTCAAAGGAATAGCCACGGTTCTCCCCCTAATGCTTAAGTAAACTGCCTCTCCATCTCGCCCTTGTAAACTCCCCTGCCACTGACTTTGGCCCTGGTGGGGATTGTCACTGGTAACCACTACTTCAAACCCTTTAAAGGCAATAAAATCTCGCTCCGTGGCGAGGTATGGGGAAATGCCTGGGCTAGAAACTTCCAACACGTAGGCGCTGGCGATCAAACTGCTTTCCTCCAATTGGGCTTCAAAGCTCCGACTAAAGGCTTCACAGTCATTAAGGCTAGTATCCTGCTGGAGATTACGGATATCAATCCGCAACACCGGTGGACGTTTATTGGTTTGGAATACCGCATCCGTCACTTCCAGCCCCAAATCCTCGGCAATGGGCTGTGCTAATGCAAGAATGTCGGGAATTACGGGATGGGTCATTGAATACAATTGGGCATAAAAAAAGCGGGGGACACCCACTTCTGGAAAAAAGTCCAAGATTGGGGCAGACCGCACCGTTGCGTATCTACTCTGCGTCCAGTTTAGCAAATCTTCGTGGCCATCCGACCTAATCTCCCCACTCCCCCATTAATCACCCTATCTCATTCCCTTTTGCCGGTGACGATATAGGAAACCCGTTGGGCAATATTGGTGGCATGGTCGGCCATTCTCTCTAGGTGGCGAATCACTAGGGCCATAAGCAAAATTGGTTCCACTACGCCCTTAATGTCCCGTTGGAAGGCGAGGGTTTTATACAGGCGATCGTAGGCGTCATCCACCACGTCGTCCATTTTTTTGACAATTTCCCCGGCGTTGGGGTCCAGTTGGGTCAGGCAAACGAGGCTTTGGTCCAACATATGTTGGGCTTGCCAGGCCATGGCGGCAATTTCGTCCATACAGGGATGTGGGGGATAGCGGGTCAACTTCATGGCAATTTCCCCCAAATCCTGGGCATAGTCGCCAATTCTTTCTAAATCCCGCACTAATTGCATAATGGCGCTGAGTAGACGCAGATCTTGGGCTACGGGGGCTTGCAGGGTGAGGAAACTGGCGCATTCCTGCTCGATATGGCGGTAGAGGCGATCAATTTCCTTTTCCAATTCGGCAATTTTTAGGGGGGTTTCTAACCTATTCTCAAACAGGGCCTGGTGGCTCATGCGGAAGGATTCTTCCACTAAGGCACCCATGCGGAGTACGTCTTGCTCTACCCGTTTGAGAGCTTGCTCAAAGTAACTACGTTCGGGATTGTTAATCTGTTGGGATAAACTGGCGGCCATGATACTAGGGGGATGGGGAAAGAAATCGACTGAACAGACTATTTAGGACCACCTACGGGTATGGGAAAAGACCGGAATGCCAAAATCAACCGTTAATTTCAATTTCAATCAGCAGGCCATTGCTCAACTGACCGCTCCATGGAGAATTGGTGTGTTCATTGTAATGTTGGCCGCTGCTTGGTTGCCTTTCTTGGTGCCCCTTTCCCTGGCGATCGCCGATGCCAATTTGCGTTCCATTGTGGTGATGGGGATTTTATTTTTAATTTTCCTGGTCCTGCTAATTTTTTGGAGTCATTGGTGCTACCAAACACCCCTGTCTTTAAAAGCCTATGGAGTCTACGGTCTGGGCTGGAATCGTCGCCAGGGAGTGGAGTTATTGCGAGGGCTGGGGCTTGGTTTTAGTTTTACCTTCGGTCTATTTATCATCCAGGGCTTATTGGGCTGGGCCGTGCTGGCACCCGCTGGCGATCGCCTCTGGACAATTATTATGCAGGGAAGCCTCACTGGGTTGGGAGTAGCCCTAGCAGAAGAACTATTTTTTCGGGGTTGGTTACTAAAGGAGTTGGAACAGGGTTATGGCAACAAAACTTCCTTGGCGAGTAACGCCATTATTTTTGCTGTGCTCCATTTCCTGAAGCCCCTAGGAGAAGTAATCCGCACCCTGCCCCAATTTCCCGCTCTGGTGTTGTTGGGTTTGAGCTTAGGCATTACTAAACGCCGCCATGGCGATCGCCTGGGCCATAGCATTGGTCTCCACGGGGGCATGGTCTGGGCCTATTACATTGTCAATGTGGGGCAATTAGTGACCTATACGGAAAAAATGCCGGCTTGGGTGACGGGCATTGACCGCAATCCTCTTTCCGGAGTGATGGGTATCGCTGGTTTATGCCTCTTACTTTGGCTAGTCAACCAAGGGGAAAAGCCCTGGCTTAAACGACTGGGCTTTTAACGGTGGTAACAAATTGCTTTAGCTTGAGTAAACTAAGGGTCTGGCCTAAATTTAGGGGCAACAGGGAAATACCTTCCAAACGGGATTGGACCCAACCATCGCCCCAGTACCATTCATGGAAACCGTCAATGGTCCCACTGAGTATGAGACGCAAATGGTCATCCCCTACCCGGTCCACCGTTTGGGTTAATGTGGCTAAACCCACACCAGTGTGGAGCGTAACACCGGGGATCAATCGCTCCGGCAAACCTTCTCCCAGGGGGAGGGGGGCTAACCATTGCCGCAGTTGGGGAATTTTGGTTAAGCTGTCCCGAATTACCGGTGCCGTTGCTTCCACTTCAATGCGGAGTTGGCTATGTTGAAAATTTCCCAGCATGGTGAGTAGTGAGTTCAATTAATGCAATGAACAGATAAAACTGTCCCTAGCTTAACGGGAAATTAGTTTGAGGCAAGGGATCAATATTTTCTGGCAACAATATATTCGGCGATCGCCTGGAGGGGCTCGGCGGAGGGGCCAAAGGGTTCCAGGGCGACAATGGCCTGGTCAATCAAACTTTGGGCCTGGGCCCGGGAAGCTTCCAAACCGAGGAGACTGGGATAGGTGGCTTTTTGGGCTTTGACATCTTTACCAGCGGTTTTACCCAACTCTTCCTGGGTGGCGGTGATGTCGAGGATGTCATCCACCACTTGAAAAGCTAAGCCAATATTCTGGGCATAGCGGGCCAGTCTCTGTTGTTGTTCCCCAGTGGCCCCGGCCAAAATTGCGCCTGTGAGCACGGAAGCTTCCAGCAATGCCCCGGTTTTATGGGTATGGATAAAAGTTAGGGTTTCCGGGGTGATGTCAGTGCGCCCCTCCGATTCCAGGTCTAGAACTTGTCCCCCCACTAAACCGGCGGCCCCCACCGTGCGACCCAAACGGGCAATAACTTGGAGTAAAGCTTGGGGATCAGCCTGGGGGGTGTGGGTAACTACATACTCAAACGCATAGGCTAGCAGTCCATCCCCGGCCAAAATGGCAATGTCTTCCCCGTACACTTTGTGGTTAGTGGGTTTACCCCGGCGGAAATCGTCATTATCCATGGAGGGCAAATCATCATGGATGAGGGACATGGTGTGGATCATTTCCAGGGCACAGGCCGTGGGCAAGGCCAGGGCTTCATCACCGCCACACAGTTCGCAGGCCGTAATGCATAAAATCGGTCGCAATCGTTTGCCCCCCGCCAACAGAGAATAACGCATGGCTTCGTAAATCTTTTCCGGCCGGGCGATCGCCAGGGAACTATCCAGGGCTGCCTCGACCACACCTTTTTTAACTTGTAAGTATTGGGCTAAATCAAAGTCGGTTCGTGTTTGTTGGGCAACCATACTGTCACTGGATACTAAATAACGGGGTTGGGCAATGGCCGGGAGCGGCAACTAGAGCCCATTTTACAGGTAGGGGTGATGGAAGAAACCTAGGACAAGGCACGAATGGCTTCCAAAAGTCCCCTCGCTTTATTTAAAGTTTCCTCATACTCTTTTTGGGGATCGGAATCGGCCACAATGCCAGCTCCGGTCTGCACCGACACCCGATGGGCTCCATCTGGCTGTTCCTGCACCACCATGGTCCGAATGGCGATCGCCGTATTTAACTGGCCTTCAAAATCATAGTAGCCATAGACTCCGGAGTAGGGCCCCCGCCGTTCCGGTTCCAGCTCGTTAATAATTTCCATGGCCCTAATTTTCGGTGCACCACTGACGGTGCCAGCGGGAAAACAAGCTTTCAAAAGATCCCAGGCGGTTTTATCCGATGCCAGTTCTCCCACTACGTTACTGACTATGTGCATGACGTGGGAATAACGTTCAATCACCATCAACTCATTCACTTTGACTGAGCCCTGAACGCAAACCCGTCCCAAATCATTGCGACCCAAATCCACCAGCATGACGTGTTCGGCGATTTCTTTGGGATCGTTCAGCAATTCTTCGGCTAACTGTTCATCCTCTGGGTGGGTTTTGCCCCTGGGTCTGGTGCCAGCAATGGGGCGTACCGTGGCCATTAATTTGCCATCCAGTTGGCGATCGGCTTTGACCATCACCTCCGGGCTAGAGCCAATAATTTGCCAATGGCCAAAGTTGTAATAAGCCATGTAGGGGGAAGGATTAATCAGCCTGAGGGAACGGTAGAGCTTGAAGGGATCATCCCGGTAAATAGTGGAAAGTCTTTGGGAAAGCACCACCTGGAAAATGTCCCCCGCTGTGATGTAATCCTTGGCGATCGCCACTTCTTCTAAAAACTTTTCTTGCTCCGTATTACTGCTGTAGTTCAGTTCCTTACCCTCAAGTTGGGTTTTGGTGAGCAGTTCCAGGGCGGTGGCTTCCGGCGGCAGAGGTAATTGTAATTGCAGGACTAATTTCGTCACCCGTTGACAAGCATTGCGATAGGCAGTTTCCAAATCAACATTTTCCCCCCGCAAATCCGCAAAGGCAATCGCCCAAATTTTGCGTTTGACCTGGTCGAAAATGAGGAGATGGTCCACCTGCATCCAAATGCCATCGGGTGGATCTTCCGGCTGGGGTTCATACACAGGAACCCTGGGTTCCATCCAACGAATCAGCTCATAACCCCAAACCCCAAACAGCCCACCAATGCCCGGAGGTAGTTGGGGTAAATTCACCGGACGGATTGATTCCAAACATTGGGACAAAATATCGAGGGGATTACCCCGAAAGGTTTCCGTTTGCCCATTGCGTAAAACTTGGGTAGTTTCGTCGCCCCTGGCTTCTAGCACCCACATGGGGTCGCAACCGAGAAAACTATAGCGACCAATACTCTCTCCCCCTTCCACCGACTCCAGGAGAAAATTGTAGGGTTGGCTAGAGCAAACTTTGTACCAAGCAGAAACTGGCGTTTCTAAATCCGCCACCCATTCCTGATACACCGGAATAAAATTGCCTTGTTGGGCGAGTTCAGTGAAGTGAGAAAACCCAGGGGAAATCATAAAACCTTTGCCAACATTGAAAGAGCGAACTGTCAAAGGTTCAGTAGTGCCTTTAACAAATTCGCCCGTTAGTTAAACTTCTGCCAATTGTGCAAGTTCCGCAAGCAAGTAGAGCCAGGAACTAGACCTCGTAGGGGGCTTTACCGGAGAACTTGATGGTTACAGGTTCTGGGTTTTGGCCAATGCGGCGGGTTTTAGTACCTTGGGCTTCCCGACCTTCGTTAACTTTTTCAGGGAAAACGCCATCGGCGGGGTGGAGGTATTGAACTTCACCACTGGGATAAACACGGTAAATTTTGTAGTCTTGAATTTTGGGTTTAAATTTTGTCCGTAGCTGGGTCCCCAGGGCTAAACACTGTTCTTTGCGGGCTAGATAAAGGAGATTTTCCCCTTCGTTCATGATGGCCGCGCCGCCAGTGGGCATTTCAAAAACTTGTTCAGAGGCGCTGGTCCAGGTGATGGCATACTTTTCTTCCCGGTTGGCTTTGGAGAGAAGTCCACCAGTGCTGCCACCGAATTTAGGCGGTTGTCCAGAGAGTTCTGTCATAGGGATGAAAATGGAATTTCATAAGGTATTTTAGGGAATCCTACCACTGACCTACGGTTACCATCTGGCTTTGTCAAGAACTGTAACATTTCACCAAATTCTGCTCCCCAGGACAATGGGTAGAGCATCTCTGTTAGAACGCCCAGTAGGTTGGTGTAATCGAGATAGAATCATAGGAGTTTTGGCAAGGAGATTATGGGGACTTCTGTGTCCAATCCAACGGCGATTTTGCAGACTATGCAGGGTTTTCTGCGTAAATGGTGGTCTGAGTTCAACCTACAAACCCGGTTGATGGCCGCGGCCACCTTGGTGGTGTCCCTGTTAATGAGTGGGCTAACTTTTTGGGCAGTAAATACGATCCAAGAGGATGCCCAATTGGTGGATACCCGTTTTGGCCGGGATGTGGGTTTGTTGTTGGCGGCCAATGTTGCCCCTATGATTGCGGATAAAAATCTGACGGAGGTGGCCCGGTTTTCCAGTCGCTTTTACGAAAATACTTCTAATATCCGCTACATGATCTATGCGGACCCCTCTGGCAAGATCTTTTTTGGTATTCCCTACTCTGAAGAAACGGTTCAAAACTCCCTCACCCTAGAGCGGCGCATCGAATTACCCCAGATTGATCCCCATAATTTTGACCAGCCTTTTGTACGGCAACACCACACTCCCAATGGCGATGTCACCGATGTGTTTATTCCCCTCCAATACCAGGGCAAGTTCCTCGGAGTTCTGGCGATTGGTATCAACCCCAACCCCGCTGCGGTCAACTCTTCTAACCTAACCAGGGATGTGACCATTGCAGTTTTTATTTCCATTTGGGTGATGGTAATTCTCGGAGCTGTATTCAATGCCCTAACTATTACCCAGCCCATTAAAGAACTGCTGCTAGGAGTAAAGAACATCGCTGCTGGGAACTTCAAGCAGAGAATCACCTTGCCCTTTGGGGGAGAATTGGGGGAATTAATCGTTAACTTCAACGAGATGGCGGAGCGGCTGGAGCGTTATGAAGCCCAAAATATTGAAGAGTTGACTGCGGAGAAGGCGAAGCTAGACACCCTTGTTTCCACGATCGCCGATGGGGCCATGTTAGTGGACACCAATTTGCAACTTTTGTTGGTCAATCCCACTGCCCGTCGCCTATTCGCCTGGGAAAATAAGCCAATTATTGGCGAAAATCTCCTGGAAAATTTGCCACCGGAAATCACGGCCCAACTTACCCAACCCCTGAGGGAATTGGCCGCTGACCAAGGAAGTTTGCTGTTTTCCCCCGGCCATGGGCCTCAGGAAGAGGAGCAGGATAAAACCTACGCCCCGGAAGAATTTCGCATTAGCCTGACCCAACCGTTTCCCCGCACCATTCGTCTGATGTTGACCCAGGTGTTGGATCAGAACAGGGAAAATTTACGGGGCATTGTCATGACGGTGCAGGATATTACTAGGGAAGTGGAATTAAATGAAGCCAAAAGTCAGTTCATTAGCAATGTTTCCCACGAATTACGAACTCCCTTGTTTAATATCAAATCCTTCATTGAAACCTTGAGTGAGTTTGGGGAAGATTTGAGCGAAGTGGAGCGTAAAGAATTCCTAGAAACCGCTAACCACGAAACCGATCGCCTGAGTCGTTTGGTTAACGATGTCCTTGATTTATCCAAGCTAGAGTCTTCCAAAATTTACCAGTTAGATGCAGTTGATTTGTACCAGCTAATTGAACAAAGCTTACGTAGTTACCAACTTAATGCTAAGGACAAACAACTACAGTTAGAAAAAATTTTGGACCCGGATCTCCCCTTCGCTCTGGGTAACTACGACCTACTCCTGCAGGTAATGACCAATTTAATTGGTAATTCGTTTAAATTCACTAAAGCCGGCGGAAAAATCATTGTCCGAGCCTATCCCCTCCACCGTAGTAACCTTAGAGCAGAGGATGGTCCTGGCCTAGTACGGGTGGAAATTTCTGACACTGGCATCGGCATTGACCCAGAGGATCAGGCGGCCATTTTTGAGCGGTTCTATCGGGTGGAAAACCGGGTTCACACTTTGGAGGGTACTGGGTTGGGGCTTTCCATTGTCAAAAATATCATTGCCAAACATCAAAGCCAAATCCATTTAGTCAGTGAGGTGGGGGTGGGTACTACTTTTTGGTTTGATCTGGCCGTGTATCAATCCATGTTGATGGTGGTGGGCTAGGTTTCGCTTTGACAACCCTGATCCCAAAGTATAGTCATTTCAATTAACGATGAGAGAATTTAATGTAAAATTATGGAGTGTACAAAATGAACAGGTTTAAACAATGGCTTACAGTTTAGATTTAAGGCAAAGGGTAGTAGCTTATATAGAAGCTGGAGGAAAAATAACTGAGGCTTCCAAGATATATAAAATAGGAAAAGCCTCGATATACAGATGGTTAAATAGAGTAGATTTAAGCCCAACAAAAGTAGAGCGTCGCCATAGGAAATTAGACTGGGAAGCTCTAAAAAAAGACGTAGAAGAAAATCCCGATGCAAGATTGATAGACAGAGCCAAGAAATTTGGAGTGAGGCCGAGTGCCGTATATTACGCATTAAAGAAAATGAAAATAAACAGAAAAAAAAAGAACTACGTTATCGAGAAAGAAACCGGGAGGAACGAGTTAAGTACTATAGAATGTTAAGAGAACTAATTAAGCTCTATGGTAGTCAAGCTATAGTTTACATAGATGAATCTGGATTCGAAGCAATCCAGGCTTGTATTTATGCCTGGTCAAAAAAAGGAAAAAAAGTTTATGGAGATAGACA
>NZ_JACJTH010000022.1:0-23200 GCF_014698595.1 Synechocystis sp. FACHB-908
AAGAACCAACCGGCGAAGTAACCAATATTGAGGGCATGGACAATTACTAGGGGAATGACTGGCATGGCAAACCAAAGGGCATAACTGACCAGGGCTAGGGTGAAACTGGCCAAGAGGGAATGGGTGGCACTGCGATGACTAAACCGTTGCTCCAGGGGCCGGGAAATAAACGGTAATATCCGACCGGCGGGACTGGTGCTGATGTCGATGTCCGGCAATAAACTGGCGATCGCCCCAATCAGAATAGGAACCGGGTTGGTGGTTTGGGCCGCCATGCCTACGGAAGCCGCCCCCACTAATAGATGGGTAATGGTGAGCATCAGTTGGTGATCCTCCGTGATTCCTTCGGTAGGTAATAGGAAAGTCTTGCCACCCCTAGGAATATGGCCCCACCAATGCCAGCCAAGATATAGAGGGATTGATTGCCGGTGCCCAAACCAATGAACCGATAGCAAATAAAGACAATGCCCACCAGGAGCAATAACGGGGTGATGTCAAAGTATCTGCCGTGGTCGCCCGCTTCGTTTTGGATGCCCAAAAAACCTTCCTCGATGGCCCGCTTAGCCAACATGGGATTACCCCCAGCTCGGCTTTGCAGTTTGGCAATCTGGTTTGGCTTTAGTCCCGACCCCAGGGAAATGGCCTCTTTTTCCATCAAGTCTCGGATCTGGTATTCCGCCAGGGGCTTGAGTTCAATGCGAGGCACATAGATAAACAAGTCAGTGCGGGGGGGATTAGTGGCCGCCAACAGCATGGGAACCCCCACGTCCTTCAGTTTTTTGAGCCAAAGCCGAAATTTGACTTCCAGATAATGGGCATCGTCGAAGATCAACACCGCCCGGTTAACGCTGAACCATTGGATCAATTCCTGCTTTAAGACTTCCACCGTTTTGCTCCTGCCCTCCAGGTTTTTGCTGTCCACCCCAGCCATGGCGGCGATCGCCATCAGCAGGGTTTTGGGGGTAGCTGGTTCAAAGTATTGGCACGTCACCCCGTCCGCTAACAGCCTTTCCCACACCTGCCGCACCAAGTAGGTTTTGCCCATGCCTTCCCCCGACGTGACCAACACCGACCGAGCCGCATAAAGGGAATGGAGTAGCCCATCCATCTCCGGTTGCCGATAACAGGTTTCCCCGGCCGGTGGGGCCAGCTCCCATTCATCTCCTAGGCCGCCAGTTGACCATGGTTCTGGTTGCTCTGGTAAGCCTTCGCCTTCGTAATCCATTGGGAAGCGATCACTAACGGGTTCTGGGGCTTTGGGGCGATGGCCACCTTAGACTGCTCCACCTGGGCTTGGAGATCCGCCGGTAAATGTTGGGGATTTTTCAGGATTTCAGCAGTTAGTAAATTCTGGGCAATTAAGATCCCCGCCGCTTGATTTTGGGCGGCCCGGATCAGCTCAGCGTGACCCAGTTCCTCATCCCCTTCTAGGGCATCAAAATTAATCACTTCCCCATATTGTTCTAGTTCTCCTTCATCAGTGATCATGGTCAATTGCCCTGGTTTGGGATAATCGGCCATTTTGCCCCCATCACTTATCCAGCGATGAAGTTTATCGAGTTCAGCCATTTGTTCATTGGACAAACTGAACAAATCATCAACTTTGTCCAACGAATAGCCTAAATATTTCAGCCGATTGAACACCGTTGTCCGGGCTACCCCGTAGGATTTTTCCAATTGTTGTACAACGTCACCTTTGGATTTTCCAGCGATGGACATTTTCTTAATCTCCCAAATATTTTTTTGTGGAACTTGTCGTTTAGGGGATTCTATATGACAATTTTTTTCTGTCAAGTCCAATGCTGTCCAACGCTGAACCTAAATTTGTCCAACGTAAAGGAGTAAAAATCCAGCGGCAATCCGCCGGACAAATTGCCCTTTTCCAGTGGACAAAATCTTGTTTTCGCTGGACAAACGGTGTAAATGTCTAGTGATTTGTCTAACGCTCTTGTTGCACAAACTGGACAATTCTTCCTTGGTCTTTGGACTGTCCAACGCCTCTAGTATTAGTTGGCGGACAACCTCACCTTGTTTATGGGTAGGCCACTCATTGGGATTAAAATCCATGATGAACTCCTTAAAATTAGTAATTTATATTGTCCAATAGCTAAATAAAAATGACCACAAAGATTGGAAAATTTAACTTTCTTTAAAGCTTTATTGATTTGTCCACTAATACTCTGACAACCTTGATTAACTGCTGAATTGATTATTGGGGATGCTATTAAGTACGGTCTAAAATGTAGCGATATTTACCAATGAAGATAGGAAATTTTGTCCAGATAAATCAACCCCAATAATTTTTACTAGGGGTTTCTAACCTGGCGATCTCTACCAACTCTTGACCAATATGGAGGTTAACTTTTTGATGTTTCCGGTGCCATGGGCGGACATCCACAAGGAAAGTTCTTCACCTTACCCTTTATCCATAGTCTGAAAATTTTTCCATTGGCTTCAGCAAATTCCAGCAGTGGACTGATAGTTCTTTTTCGGACTCTGATCCGCTACCCTAAAAGCAGAAAGGGAGAGCCTTTAACTCCCTCCATCTATGAACAAATAGACCGACTCATCAACAACCCAGAAACCTAGTTCCCTAGTTGTCTTTGAATAAATAGGATTCCTATGACAGGACAAGAAATTTTGATAAGGGATGAGAGAAAGGACGATGCCGTTCTCATTACTGAAGTGACTATTGCGGCCTTCGCGCCCCTAGAGATTAGTAACCACACAGAGCAGTTCATCATCGAAGCTCTTCGTTCCGCAGGTGCTTTAACCCTGTCATTGGTTGCAGAAGTGAATAGTCGTGTTGTGGGACATATTGCATTTTCCCCTGTGGCCATCTCGGACGGCACAAAAAACTGGTATGGACTCGGCCCGGTCTCCGTGTTACCCCTATACCAGCGTAGGGGGATTGGTAAAGCTCTTATTCAGGAAGGACTGTCACAGTTGAAGGGCTTAGGAGCCAAGGGCTGTTGCCTTGTCGGACACCCAGAATACTACAAAAAATTTGGATTTAAGAATGTGGCGGGGCTTGCTCTCGAAGGGGTTCCCGATGAGGTATTTTTTGCTCTTTCGTTTGACAGTCATTATCCCCAGGGTGATGTTACCTTCCATGAAGGATTCAGAGCAAATAGCTCTAGCAACGTGAAATTATGAATCTTTGGAGCTAGGAAAGGCGATCGCCAATAACCGATATGATTTATCGAGCTACCCCAAAACAGTACAAATTACACTCTTGAGAATCGCCTGTAACCCTCACATTTGATTTTTCAGGTTATCTGCATCATTTTGCCAAGCAAAAAGGGATAACAGACGATTTTGGCGATGGTAGTAGTTTTCAAGATTCATCAACTGAGAATAATTGGCAATAATTTATGTTCGGGGATGGAGAGTCGGAAAAATTCCACGATAGAATTAGGGTTGTGGGAGCTATTCAATATTTTCATCATTTTATTGAATGAAAATTAACCGTCAGGGGCAGGCAAAGGTATTAACTGAGCAGGAATTACACGACCTGTTCACTATCGGGTTGCTGACTCCCAGAGATCGCCTGTTGTTTGGCATTTGTCTTTACACTGGTTGTCGGATTGGGGAAACTTGTTCTCTGGCTTGGGCTGATGTCACCACTGATGCCATGACTTTCCGCATTGAAAAAACTAAAACCAAGTCCAGTCGCACTGTGGCCATTTCCCTGGCGTTGCAAGTTTTATTTGATGACTACCGACAAGCTCAACGATCTGTTAGATTTCCATCGTCCTATGTATTTCGGGGGAAAAGAGTGGGGTCACACCTTCATCCTTCCATGGCCCATAAAATATTGAAGGCCGCCACTGACAGGATTGGAGTGAGGGGGGTATCAACCCATTCTTTTCGCCGCACTGCGTTAACGATGATGTGTCGGAAGGGAATTAATCTGCGGGTTATCCAGAAAATTAGTGGTCACAAGAATTTGAATGTGTTGTCCCATTATCTGGAGGTTTCTGAACAGGAGAAGGAGCAGGCCTTATCTACAATCTCGTTTTAAAGTTGAATTAGTTTTTGACCCACACCAGTCATTGAAAATTTTGAACAGCATAGACTTTAGCTGTTCTAGGATTGGTGGCAATGCCATAGCCAAACTTAGTGTAGTTGGGGGTCAATAGATTTTTGCGATGTCCTTCCGAATACATCCAACTTTTCTGAAACCTTTCTACTAACCCATAGTTGAGAGAGAAATAGGGAGAGCCGGGTAA
Source organism: Synechocystis sp. FACHB-908 (assembly GCF_014698595.1). Taxonomy (NCBI): domain Bacteria; kingdom Bacillati; phylum Cyanobacteriota; class Cyanophyceae; order Synechococcales; family Merismopediaceae; genus Synechocystis; species Synechocystis sp. FACHB-908. Next base: position 4,233 of record NZ_JACJTH010000022.1, read on the forward strand.
GACCACAATATTTTCGCCAACTCCCCCCTTGCCGCCCAGAGCTTGATAACGGTCGGTGGGGGACTTCCCTTCAGGGGTATCGTGACCATAAAAATTCCTTTTGGCCATATCTTCCGCATGACCTTGGGCGGTTTTGGTAATCAAGGGGTCTGCCACCAGGAGCGGGAGGTTATTCAGTTGGCGATCGCGGTTGACCAGGGTAAGGGCTTGGATTTGAAGGTCTTCTAGGGAACGAGTCTGATGAGCATTGAATACATGGGTCTGGGGTGAGCCAATTTTCCAATCATCGCCACCGTTGCCGTTGTGATAGTAGAGCGAATCTTTGCCCTGAAATAAAATCATGGCAACTACTACGAAAACCCCTGTGGTTATCTGTTTTGACTTTGGCGATCGATAACGATAACGTCTCATTGGTTTTTAGTAACTAAATGCCTAATTTTACTGATTTAATACCTTCGAAACTAATATACAGCGAATTTCTAATCGGCCTGATACGTCTCAAATAGCTACAACGCTTATTTTACAAGGGTTTTGCTGTGCCAGTTGGATGCCGTAACCGCTGTATTTTCAAGATAAAGCTGAATGAAGTCCAGTGACAATGCTATAATTCCACAATTAGAGTAGAAAAATAAAACCATTACCTTCTATAAATTCAAAGTTGTGGATATAGGAAATTCGTAGATCCGAACGTATGTGGTTTGCAGTTATAAAAGGTTGGTGAAGTTATGATGGCGGTCACTTTTCAGTAAATATCAAGTTTATTAACTTGGATTAGTGTCAGACATACGTGCAACTCGATTCTTTGCACCAGTTACATTGATTCGCATTTGAACTATATTTTTGCTAACCCCATAATGTCTGACAGCATCATTTATATCCATACCTGTTTTAACAATGTGTAGTGCAGCTTCTTCTGAAATTAGTAATGCAGGTCCCAGCCACTCAGCTTCATCTTCTTCTTGTTGGTTAAAGTGCCTACATCCATTTTCATCCAAAACAGGTTGAGGCATGTGACCCAAAATCCCATGGCTAAGTTCATGGGCTATGTTTGCGGCTTGTCGTCGAGGATGATGGGCATCATTGTGAATGATAAGACGTTTATAGCCATCAATTATTGTAATTGCCGAAAAACCGTCCGCTTTACCATTGCGATAGTATTCAACAGATTTTGGAATCATATCTTTGTAAGCAGATAAGGGTTCTACTGGAATTGCCAAATAATCTGCTAATGACCATGGACATAATGGGTCGATTGGCTTCAATCCCAATTCTTCACGAAATTCGCGAGCATAACCATTGGCTTCACTCTTAAAGCCATACCGATATTTTGGTTGCTTTCGTCTTGCCATGACTATTAATTAGAATCTTTTCTTAAACGTTCATAGCCTGCCTTGACAATAGCCGCAAGAGCCTCCGCACCTTCAGGCGTTAGATGGGGATCTGCCCTTAGATATGCAGTAATTTGAGCAAGCGGCTCTGACACGGTTTGACTTTCTTGATTAGATTCGACAAACATTTCAGCTTTTAGGCCAGACCAGTTAAGCAATGCAGCCAAGCTATCAACATCTGGTCTACGCCCTTGGGCCATACGAGTAAGTGTTGATGCACTTACCCCCGACTGCTCGGCAACCTTTTTCCATGTCAGTTGCTTAGACTGCCTTTGACCATCTAATGCTGCGTAGAAGGAAGTGATATCAAATCCTACTTTTTTCATTTTGACCTCAGTTTCACATTTGCAATTTTAAATCACTTGTGCAACAATCAGAAATAATTGCTATATTGCAATCAGAAATCTACTTAGCAACAGAGGGATAAAGTGGTGGTAAATGCACAGCAATTCAGAATTCAAGTCGATCAGCAACAGTTAATGATTCCTGACCCTGTTCCTACGGGACGACAGATTCTGGAAATCGCTCAAAAAAGACCCGCAGATGAATTTCTGGTGTTCTATCTATTGCCCAGTGGTCAACTTGAAGAGATTCGCCTTGATGAAACTGTTGATCTCAGACAAACAGGAATTGAGCGTTTTATAACTTTTCGTAGCGATCGCTCATTCCGTTTTGTGATTGATGGACGACGATTTGAATGGGGAATTCCATTGATCAGCGGACTGAAGTTAAAACAACTGGCACAAGTTAGCCCACAAGCTTATGGGGTCTGGTTAGAAGTCAGAGGAGGTGAGGATCGTCCGATTGCTGATCATGAAACGGTAAATTTAGAGGCTCCGGGTGTTGAGCGTTTTTTCACTGGCAAGAAAACAACAACGGAGGGCTAAGTGATGACTTTTTTACCTGAGAGCGATCGCCAATATCTGGCGAATAAGGATTATACCTATGAGGAAATCACCGAGGGGAGTCGTAAAGGACTGATTTTTTCTAAATTTCCGCTTCCAAACCAGAAATACGATGTTTCTGAAGTGGATTTACTCATCCTTCTGCCCAATGGCTACCCTGACATTGTGCCTGACATGTTTTATCTCGAACCTGCGGTCAAGTTGGTTCAGGGAAATCGTCCCCCACGGGCTACCGAAGCACGGCAACAATTTAATGGACGGTCATGGCAACGGTGGTCGCGGCATGAGCGAGAGTGGCGACGGGGGGTTGATGGTATTTGGACAATGCTGAAACGTGTTGAACATGCTTTGGAGGTGGCGGCATGAACAATCAAATTAGTTTGACTCTTCGGGAGTCTCATCTTCAAGAGCTAAGGAAAAGTTTATGGCACAGTGATGGGAAGGAAAAGGCAGCGTATTTAATCTGTGGTGAGGTTTCCATTCAGGCAGATCCATGGACTAGTATGCCGCGAAAAAAATATTTGTCCGTTGAGGTCATTCCCATTCCTGACAATGAGATTGTTTCCCATTCTCCTCAGCACATTACGTGGTCTACAGATTCTTTTGTGCGGGTGCTGAAGCTGGCACAGCAGAAAAATTTGACTGTTGCAATTATCCATACTCATGGCAAAAATGGGGCTAGATTCTCGGAACAAGATGATGTTAATGAACCGGATTTAGTTCAGCTTGCTCAGAATCGTAATGGTCAGGACACCAAACTGCTCAGTCTTATCTTGACTGCCGATGGTGATCTAGTGGGGCGATGCTGGTTCAATCCGAAGGAGTATCAACCTCTCGATCTGATTATGTGTGTGGGCGATCGCCTCCAACTGCATTATCCAGAGAGAGGAAACGGTATCAGTTCTCCAATTTTCCAGCGACAGGCTTTGGCTTTTGGTGAGGCTCTAACTCAGGATTTATCAACTTTAAGAATAGGTATCGTCGGCTGTGGTGGGACGGGTAGTGCCGTTGCCATGTTGCTGCCCAAACTAGGGGTGCGCCAGATTGCCTTATTTGACCAAGATATCGTTGAATTTACGAACTTGAATCGCCTGCATGGTGCAACGTTCAATGATGCTCAGGAGGGTCTGCCTAAGGTGGAGGTTATTAGGCGATCGCTGACTGATTTGGGTATTGGTGTTGAGGTCAGAACTTATCGGGCATGGATTAATGATCCAATGTGCCAAGATGCGTTGAAAACCTGTGACATTATTTTTGGTTGTACTGATGATCATGCGGGTCGGCTATTGCTCAACCGTTTTGCTTATTATTACCTCACGCCAATATTTGATGTGGGTTTAGCGATTGAGGTTGATCGTTCTGAAACTTTGAGAATGCAAGCTCTTGATGGTCGGGTGACAACTTTAATTCCACCGAATACTTGTTTATTGTGTCGGGAAATTATTAACCCAGAACAGGCTTTTGGAGAATCGCTGAAGCGGGAGCAACCGGAGGAGTACAAACGGCGTAAGGAGGAGGCTTATGTGATTGGTGAAGGGAATCCTAGTCCTGCGGTGGTTCTGTTTACGACTGACGTTGCCAATATGGCGATTCAAGAGTTAGTTCATCGGTTACAGGGATTTCGGGGGAAAAATGGGGCTATCGCCAACCGCGTGAAAAAATATCATCTTCGGGAAGATCGACAATTGGGGGCTAGTGCAGATGTAAATTGCCCATTATGTAGTACTGATAAGTTATGGGGGAAAGGGGATGTTGAACCGTTTTTGGGTATGGTTTAAGTTGGTTTCACGGCATTCAATCATGCGGTGGTTTTTGGTTAAGTTAGGTTTTCTTAAAAAGTCTGAGTTAACTAGTCGGATGGTGAATTTTCATCCTGCACCAGAGGAGATTATGTCGGGGGAAGTGGTAATTGTTGGTGACAGAAATCACAAAAAATGGGCTTGTTTTCGTTGTCCGAGTGGTTGTGGTGAACTGATTTTACTGTCTCTTAATAAAAACCAGCATCCTTCATGGCGCGTTGATTGTGATTGGTTAAATCGTCCAACATTACATCCTTCGGTTCGACAGTTAAACCATTGTCAATGTCACTTCTGGATTAAGCGAGGTGTCACTCAGTGGTGTGCTGATTCTCGGCATAATAAATAATACTCAAATTTTGAGGTTAAGAAAATTGAAATGGTGTTACCGACTTTAAATTTTTCCATATTAATATTTGAATTTTGAATTTCTCACCAATTGATTCAAATGAGTTTATTTCAAACCAACTAAATGAATAGTTTCCTGCAATAGTAATCCTTTCAAAATATCAAACCCCATGCCTACGCCTTTATCCTGCATTGTTTTTATAACTTTATTCCAGACTGTAGGATTCTTACTGGCTTCGAGAAATTCATGCCCTTCCCATGTTAAAGATTTGACAAAGTATTGGGGAGTTTCCCCCATAGTTTGAACTGGTTTATTTCCCATGATTTCAATAAGTCCAGCTTCATGAGCAAGCTTGAGATGGTAAACTAACTCTGCATCTTCATATCCTTGAATACCAAGTTCGGAAGAAGAAAAAGGTTCATAAAAAGTATTTTTTTCTTCTACAGCAAGCAAAATTTTCTTGATTAATTCCATATCTCTTTTCATATTCTAGTCCTCAAGATCACGACCCATACGATATTTAATATCATAGTTAATAATAAAATCTAGTTCTTCATCAGTGAAGCCATAATGTTTAGCTAATACACGATCAATTTCATCAATGATTGGCTTTGAAAATTTTGGATAAATACATTGAATTTTCATTTTCCCAAGCTTCTTATAGCTCATCTCAAGTAGCTTAGAATTACTTTTAAAGTCATCCATAAGAGCTACTGATAGATCCGATAAAGGTTGATGTAAGGACTTAGACAAATTCTCAAAATCCAGAGCAATCGAAGCAATTTCTCGTTTGTTTAGATTTCTACAATCAGAATATATGGTTAAGAACCAGTAAAACAAATTGGAATTAAGAAGAACTAGAAATGCATCTCTTATTTCCTTTGTAGAAAAGGATAAATTCTTCAACTCAGATGGATCGCGTTTTTGATTGTTATTATCATAGATTTCAGGAATAAAATCTAATATTTGAACAAATCCGCTTAACTTTCGAGTATAAAAAATTTGATATGTCCCTGTTTTGTCAATATATAGATCCAAATATTTTTTCTGTGATGTCACTTTTTTTAAAATACTTTTTTCGATTTTAGTTGCTACCTTAGAGATAGAACCATCCTTAATAAATTGTTTTGTATTACTGTATGTAAGACAATTAAATAGAATTGAACGTTCGACTGCTTGCCATTTATTATATCTAGTTGTGAATATAGAATGTGAAGTAAGTTTCTGCTTTTTCCAGAGAATTATTGATAATCTAATATGTTCAATACCATCAAATAATTTACTTGGACGATCATTAAAATTACTGATAACTAGATCCCCATTTGTTACTAAGATATTCCGCAAAGGTAAATAACCATCCGTACAGACTGAAGCAACTGGAATGATAAAGCCTATATGACCTGATAATTTTAATATACTGGAAGCTCGTTCCATAGAATAAGCATATAAATTTCCACAACTTTCTGTTTGATATCCCTTAATAGTGTATTCCTTCTTAATTTTGCTATATTCCACATAAGGCGGATTGCCAATAATGACATCAAAACCACCAGAATGAATAATTCCGTAAAACTCTACAAACCAATGAAAAGGCTGATGACTTTCTTTCCACTCTTGAAAAGCTTTTTCTTTTTTCGATAAACCTAGCTCATACTCTTCTGCTAGATATCGGTCTAATTCGGTTCGTAGTTCTTCAAGACATCGATTTAAGTGAGCCTTTGCCTCAGCTAAAACTCGACCATCTACCTCAGTTTCAGTCTGTAGAAACTTAAACCTCTTAAACTCCTGATCAACAGCGATAGCTCCCTGTTCAATCCGTTTTAAGAAACTATCATCAAATAACAACTTAGTTTGTCCAGTTGCATCACGAGTCATCGACTGATAAACCTCATTCCGTGATGTAAAACCTACCAAAGTATTACCCGCCCGAATATTAAAATCAATATCTGGTAAAGGCTCTAAACCTAAATTTTTAGCCTTGGGATTAGGTTCAACCTGAGCAACCAACTTTAGAAATAAACGTAACTTACAAATCTCCGTCGCCTCATCCATAATGTCCACACCATAGAGGTTATTCAACATGATAGATTTCAGCACAAAATACTGTTTATTCGGGTGTTTTTCCACTTCAGCAAGAATTTCCCGAAATTCAGCATATCTCGGCTTATGATCTGTCCCTCGAATCCGACGATCATCCTCCTCAACAAAACCCCGCATCCTTCCCAAACAACCAGAATAGAGCGGTTCGAGGATTTCTAACGCCGCAAACAAAAACGCCCCAGAACCACAGGTCGGGTCAAGCACAGACACAGAGGCGATCACCCGATAAAAAGCTAAGAGAAAATCAGACCCCTCACAACCCGTAATCACATCCTGAGCAAACTGACGAATATTGAGATTATAGGTAATTAGATCATTGATGCTAGTCATTTCGCCGGATTTGAGTTTTTCCCGAATATCCAAACAACGCTGACGACGGACAATATGTTCACGCCAAGTTTCAGTTGGTAGAGCAAATTCGTCTGATGCTGATTGATTCCAATCTTGCCGCTGAGAAACATCATTAATTCCTGCTGCAATTTCTAGCGGTAAATCTACATCAACACCTTTTAGAACCGCATCATAAATATATCGATTTGGGTTTTCTTTCAGTAGCGACCAAATTTCCCCATCGGCACGAAAAGTGACCTCACATTCCTTCTTCGTCGCATCAAATAGAAAAGGAATAATTGTATTTTTACTAATGTATTCTGTAATATCTTCCTTCGTATAGTAAGCCCCCATTTGCTTCTGGTTAATATACTTCTCAAAGATATAACCTAGAATATCAGGATTAATTTCATTCTGATTCTTAGTAATACGATTATCTAAATGCCAATCCCAGTTACCAAAAAAGACAAATAATTGTTCAAAAGCATCATCAGGAATTTGGATATTTTCATATTTAATCTCTAACTGATGAACATCAAAAAAACCACCATTGAGATAGGGAATATTACCAAGTAATTTATCTAACTCTTGATTACGATCTGATTTGCCTAGGCCCTCATGGAATATTTGCATAAGAAAATACCGATAGAATGAATAAAACTCATCATTACCAAATTTCTCTTGACACAATTTCAAACGATTTTGTAAATAATCAATATCTCTATTTAAAAATCCTTTTCGTTGAATGAAATAAACAAACATCAAGCGATTTAGCATTAAAGAAGCATACCAACTCCTGTCAAAATCATTATTAATACCGTCAATATATTTCAGGAATTGCTTATGCTGCTTTTCAAACTCTGTATAAAATTTCTTCGTTGTTTTCTCAACATCAAACGCTTTTTTAACACGCCGATTAACTTCAACAAGGGTTAAACATTCTTCCTCTTCAAAGGTGATCGCCAAAGCTTCTAATTTCTGTAAAAGCCGTTCTGGCGATTGACCAATCCGATATTGTTCAAATTTAGGAGCTAAAGGTTTTCCAAGTTCCTGCCTCACCCATAGCCAAACCTGTCCTGTTTGCGCTTCATCCCCAAAAATTAATAAGTGAGATTTAGAATAATCCGATAATTGACGATCAAGAGCCAACCTAACCTTTCGCTCTGGAATCTCAGTAGTGGAACAATAATACGCCGTAAAACCACGCTTCTGGGCAATGGCAATCGCTTCAAAAATAGCCTCATCAATTTCTAACGGCAATGCTATTGGGTCGGTTGTATCCCAACCTAATTCTTCGATAAAAAGAGATTCAAAATCAAAATTCTTAAGATATTTTTGGGTACTTGTACGGTTCAATTTCATAAAAAAATCTTTTAAGGTGCGATGAGATCAAGATCAGGAAAATAGGTTTGGTAACGCTTATTGTCACGACTCAGAAGCCGATAACCTGCCGTCAGAGCATGGGCCCCGATATAAAAATCCGGTAACGGCGATCGCCTTGTTCCCCCACTGCGTCGATATTGCAGAAAAGCCTTTCCTGCTAGAAATGCCGCTTCATAGGGCAAAGATTCTCTGTCGTAGTATTTTGGCAATAAAAGTTGATCAAGCTTTTCAGTAGACTCAATCCCAACGGATACTTCCGCATAAATAACAGGGTTAATCACAAGCCGATATGTTTCAGACCGATCAATAAAATAAGCAATCTGTTGATGTGACCAAGTAAACCAAGTAGAATCGTCCGAAAAGACATCAATTAAGACATTGCTATCTACCAAAACTTTAATCATCCTCACCCCTTGTCAGCGCCATAATTTCATCGGTGGTCATATCACACTGCATTTTTCCCCGAACTTGCTCAATATAAGCCATGCCCTCACTCAACTTTGGGGCATGTTTTGCAGGATAACGATTTTGTAATGCTGCTAAAAATGATTTCACTTCATCTAAAGCACCATCTGGTAACTGTTCCAGCATTTCAACAATTTGAGCTTGTGTTGTTATTGTCATTGATTTTTCCTCAGTTAATATAGTTTGATCTTAACGTTGAAATAATCCCAGCGAGCAAATCACCTTTGCCCCCTCAAATTCTCCATCAGCAGTCACCACACACAACGCATCATGCTCCATAAGATAAGTTACTTTTTGCGCTAAATCTTCATCAGAAATACCCGCCTTTAGTTCACGGTTTAGGGAGGCGATCGCATTTTGCTTAAGGGGATAGTTATGTATCATTTCAATGGCTTTGACTAAATTTTCCCAGTCCTGACCCTGGGCTAAAATTGGTGTCTTTTCCTGCACATACTGGCAATAGGACATAAGATGATCGTAGGTTCTTGCCCTTGCTCCTCGCCGACTGCCCATTGTGCCAGCAACTTTTTTCGTCTGATCAGTCACAATCTGAGCCGCCTTTTGTACTAAATTATGATGTTCAGGATGACGGTCTAGAGCTGGGGTGTTTAAATTACAACCCGCCATTCGTAAAATTCGCATTTGAGATTGGGTCACACTATGGCCCTGCTTATCCACCCATGCCAGCGCATCCGTACCCTCAGCAGTTCTGAGATAAAGCAAAACCCCCTCTGGTTCCAAAACACTCGGCCCATGGTGACGAGTAGAAAACACTACATCCGGCAGATCTTCAATAATACGTTTTAGCTTAGGATTTGCATCAATGGCCGTCTGCCAAATTTGCAGAGCTTCCGACGTTAAATCCACTTCTCCCTCGTCGTCATCCTCATCAAGAATATTCGATTTTTCATTGTAAAGATTTAGCAGAACTTCCCGCTCTTCATCGTCCTCAAAAAATGCTTCATCAGTACCCACTACTTCCTGATTTTCCTTCAGGCGATCGCGTAACCGACCCCGTAGATTAATTAATTGCTCTACCCCCTCCGCTGGCAGAAACGAATAACAGAAAATTTCATCTGCTTCCTGGCCAATACGATCCACACGACCCGCCCGCTGAATCAAACGAATAATCGCCCAAGGCAAATCGTAATTCAGAATAATCCCTGCGTCCTGTAGATTTTGACCCTCACTAAGCACATCCGTCGCCACCAATATCCTTAACTGATCCTCAGCGGCAACGGCTCTCTGCGAGATCGCCTTACCATTACTCCTCGGACTAAAACGCTGGGCAAGTATCGTTGGGTCTATCTGAGAATTTCCCGTTGCCAAACCAATATTGGTAATCCCTGCCGTTTCTAAAGCCTGAGCCAAATATCTCGCTGTATCCGCAAATTGCGTAAAAATCAAAATTTTCTCGTCTGGATGTTCTTCAGTTAGTAAACGAATTAAAGATTGCAGTTTGCCATCTTCATCCGCATTCCAACGGCCTGAAATTTTCAGGATATTGATTAAAGATTTCGCATCCTGTTCTAGATTATCAGCCAGTTCCGGCGTAAATAAATCAGGACGAATCCACTTAAATCGCCGCTGGTACTGATTTTGGTAAAGCTCATAAATTGCAACTGCCCGTTGTTTGAATTCTGCACCGGGGGTTAGCCGATCCTCATCAAAGCTGTCCTCTGTATCCGTTGCCGTTTCCCAATCCTGACCTAACAAAGAATCCTGATCTTCGTCCGTTGTCCCATCCAACAAAGCCGCATCCTGGGTGCCAATTGGAATCGGTAAATTATTGGCAATCGCATGGAGATAGACATAATTCCTTAAAATATGGCGATCGATAGACTGAATAAAAGCTGCACCACTGCTTTCTAGACGTTTAAATAAATTGGTGCGACAGAAGCCCATTAACCGCTGACCAGCATGGGAAAGATTTGCCAGAATTTTTCGCTCTGCCTCGGTGACATCCAAATGCTCAAATCCCGTTGCCAAGCTCATCTGACCGAGGGATTTCTTATGTTTTTTCTTTTGATTACCGGGCGACGGAATCAAATAATTCCCTAAGCCATAACGAGGTAAATTTAGGCTATTGATAATATCCACCACGCGATCGCCGTATAACCTCGCATAGGGGTCTTTTTCATCACTTGTACTAAACTTAACAGTCCTTGGGCAACGTTTCGGGAAATAAAAGCGATCACTATTGGGAAACTCTAAGTAATAACCTCGCTCGTCTTCTTTAGCATAGGTCTTTTTAATAAAACCCCTTGTCCGGCGCACCATATAGCGACTCATTAATTGTTGCCAATCTTCCGGCTCATCACTATGCTCAAATGCCATCAATGATCGTACTGGGGTTGCATTATGTTTCCGTAAAAATTGCATTTCACCACCCAAATTACGGATGTGGGCTTCTGGTTTAATGCCGATGTCTGCTTCAGCCCTCAAAAATAAACGCAACTGAGACGATAAATCCAAATAACCTTTGTTGTAGGGGGTTGCCGTCAACAGAATACAACGACTGCCACTCTGCTCTATGTATTCTTTAATCGCCTGATATCGTTTTCCTTCACGGTTACGTAGGTTATGACTCTCATCAATCAGTACCAAACGAAACCGGGCAGGCACTTCTGGCAATCTTTGTTCCACTTGGCTAATCGGGACAACCTTACCCCGCAGGCCATAGCGATCAACATAGCCTTGCCACATTGATTCAAGATTCTTCGGACAAATAATTAATGTACTCGTCCCATATTCCTCTTCACACACATGGGCGATCGCCGTTCCCACTAACGTTTTCCCTAGACCAACCACATCACCGATCACCACTCCATTGCGCTTATCGATATGCTGCATCGCTACCCGTACAGCCTGCTCTTGAAATTCCAACAAACCAAAATTTTTCGGAGCTTGATATCGACTCAAACCATCCCGTGCTTCCTGCGACAGATGATAAGCCATCTTGAGATAAATATAAAAAGGAGGTAGTTGCTTTCCAGCCCAACTTTCATCAATCACCTTAATCAAGTCTTGAGAAATATCGAGAGAAAAATTATCCTCCCATCGTTCAATAAACCACTCTTCTAACTTCTTTGTATCGTCTCGGTCTGTGACTTCAACATTCAGTTCACCCTGACCACTCAAACCAGAGAAAGTCAGATTACTACTACCCACATAACCAATGCGAGGTGTAATTTTATCTTCTCGATGGATTAGATAAAGCTTGGCATGGAGTAGATGACGTAAAAATAGTTTAACTTCTAGTTTTTCAGCTTGCAATTGCGCTTTTAATCGTTTGAGACTTGCTTCATCCCTTGCAGTAGGAACGCCATAGGTTAACTGCTCTCGAAACTCATGAGCCATAATCTTTTTCAACTTATTTGCCTGTTCGTTCGACATCCGCTGATTTGCACGCTTCGTAATAGATAAACTACGCCTAAGTTCATCGTTAGGCGGCCTCTGCATCCCCACCAGTAAACGACAATTTTGACCTTTCCCGGCAGTAAATTGCTCGACTTCATCCTCTAACTCTCGCCAACCACGCAGGTTAAAGTAGCCAACACAAAAATCCGAACGATAACCTTCCTTTAGACAATGCTTAAGCTCTGGCAGTAGAGGAAAATCACAATTGTCATAGATTGAAGACATGGACGTTTAACCCTTCCCTTCCAATATCGCCAACCGTTTCTCAATCCGACTAACCCTCTCCACCAGCGGCAACCTATCGTTATCCCCAACATAGGAAGCAATGGCGGCTAAAACTCCCTCGGTCACCGTTAAACCCTGCTGGTCAAGGTAAGACTCCAACTGATTGAGTAATGGATCTGGAACCCGGATAGATAATCGCCTACTTTCCATAACTGACGATAGGTTTCTACTGTATGACGGAATGCTAACGCAGGATCAGATCACCCGTTGCAAAGTCTTAACAAATCGTGATAGTCAACAAAACGTCTATTAATCGGGTTTTCAGCGAGTGAAATCCAACTTGGGACATTCAAAAACGTCAATAAATACTGAAGGCGGCAACAGGGACAAAACTTCCTGGGCTAAACCATAGGCTTTCCTTTGGGCCTTCACTTCCAGCTCCATGGACGAAAAAGAGTCAATCTCTAACTTGTAGTCCCGGCGATAAATCCAAATCCAGTCATCGCACTGTGAACCCCATTCCAGACGGGGGAAGTGGTCAGATAGGATTGAAACAATCAACTCAAAGTCTGAACGCTGTAATTCTGCAAATATGACCCACTCGTTTTGATCCATACTGGTTAAGAGCATTAGTACATCTAATTCGGTTTATCACCAAGAGTTTATGAAGAAAGACCTACTCTAGCCTGACTTTATCCATTTGAAAAACCTTAGCGATTATTCTAAAGTTCCTTCAGAGTAATGTTTCTGACTTTTCAAGCGTCACTGTTTGACAGCAATGTTAAGAAAATCTTAAAGCAATGCATCTAGAACCTTCACTCTCTCGTTTGAGTTTTAGGGAATTTGGACAAAGTCGAACTCAGATATTTTCTTAATGTCCATGGCTTTTTTCAAAAGCTAAAACTGAATCTTCCATTGACTTTTTCGCCGTTAATATCACTTAAAATCGCCAGTTTATAATCCCCTGGTACCTGAGTAGAAAGAAGGGCAGTATAGTGTTTGTCTTGATCGCTATATTTAAAGTTAATGTCTTGTTGAGTACCATCGGGTAATTGAACTTTACCGGTCACAATGGCATTAGTAATGGGGCTATGGTCAACTCCTTTTTGTAGGTAAAAGTCAAGATGGAAACCGCCAGCTTCTTTAATGGAAAGTAATTCTAAATGGTAATCCCCCATTTCAATTACCTGTCCTCCCTGGCCTCCATGGGATTCAGTTTTATTCTCCTCAACATTTTCTGTAGGAGAAACGGTAGGAGTCGGGGTCGGACTAACGGAAATATCTGTTGGCGAAGTTTGATTACCACAGGCATTGAGCAGAAAAACTATGAGTAGAAGGATAACAGGATTGGTGGGGATTGAGAACTTCATAAATAAATTAAAATTTAAACTTTTGTCAGAACATTAATGGGGGTTGATGCTGGAGTAGTAACGCTAGCCGATGGACGTAAAAACCGTCCAAATTGAGCATATAAAGCTGGTAATACCAGTAGAGTTAAAGCGGTGGAGGTAAACAATCCCCCCAAAATGACGATCGCCAGGGGTTGGAGAATTTCCTTCCCGGCTCCAGTCCCGATCGCCAGGGGAAGCATACCAAGGGCGGAAGTGAGGGCGGTCATCAAAATGGCGACTAATCGTTCCTGGGAACCTTCCTGGACTACCTGGGCCAAGGGCAATGCCAGGGCAAATTTTTGATTGTAGTTATCCACCAGCAATAAGCCATTACGGACAGCCACACCAAAGAGAGTTATAAAACCCACCAAAGAAGCAACGGAAATAACTCCCCCCGTCACGGCGATCGCCAAAATTCCTCCAGCCAAAGCCAAGGGAAGATTGACCATAATCATTAAGGTTGCGGCCAGGGATTTAACCGCGAAATACATCAAAATTGTGATAACAACTATGGATAACAAGCCAAACAGTAAAAGATTTTGACTAGCCCGTTCCTCCGATTCAAACTGACCACCGTACTGGATGAAATAACCCGTGGGGAGAGAAATTTTTTCCTTTACTTGGGCTTGAATATCGTTGACCACAGACCGCAAATCTCGGCCCTTAACATTGGCAGAAGCCACAATTAACCGGGAAACATTTTCTCGATTGATGGTGTTGGGGCCGGTACCATAACTAATTTGAGCGACTTGGGCTAGGGGAATTTTCGTGCCGCTGGGAGTATCCACCAACAAATTACCAATGGTTTCTAGGTTATTGCGGGCATCTGCTTTCAGCCAAACCAGCAGATCAAATAATTGTTGATCCTGCAAAATTTGGGAGGCGACTCTACCATTCAATGCTGTTTCTACCAGCTCAGAAAGTTGACCAACGGTTAACCCATAACGCCCGGCCGCTAGGCGATCAAACTGAATTTGTACCTGACGCACCGGGACTTGGGGTTCTAGTTGTAAATCCACCAGCCCAGGAATCTCCGCCATGGCTGTTTCCACCGATTTCCCGAGGGTGCGGAGTTGTTCTAAGTCGGGGCCAAAAATTTTAACGGCGATCGCACTTCTGACCCCCGATAACACCTCATCCATGCGGTGGGAAATAAAACCGCCAATGTTGGGAGCTACCCCAGGAATTTTGTCAAACTCAGCCCGTAGGGTTTCGATACTCCCTTCCCGGTCGGCCATCCCTGCGTCACTAAGTTCTACGTCCAAATGTCCTAAATTGACCCCACCGGCATCGGCATCCCCAGGGGCCCGGCCAGAACGTAATTGTACGGAGCTAAAGCGGGGATCTTCTTTGAGAGCATCCTGGAGGGCAAAACCAACCCGATTGGTGGCTTCCAGGGAACTTCCGGGATAGAGCAGTAGGGCATTAACCAAGGATTGTTCCTGGAATTCCGGCAAAAAAACCCGTCCCATACTCGGTACTAGGCTGAGGGAAAAGATAAAAAAGGCGATCGCCGCCCCAATAATCCAGCGGGGATGGTGGGTGCTGAACTTTAATAAGGGCTGATAAATCTTTTGGCTAATGCGAGCTAACCAAGTTTCATCACTGGGCAAACGGCAGGGGGCTAATAGGAGGGCACAGAGGGCTGGGGAAAGGGTCATGGCCACTAGGGTCGAAGCCAAAATGGACAATAAATAGGCCACCCCCATAGGCGCAAAAATCCGCCCTTCTACCCCCGTCAGACTAAAAATCGGGGCAAAGACAACAACGATGATGACTGTGGAAAAAATCACACTGGTACGAACTTCCACAGAGGTGTCGTAAACCACCTGAAACGGATGCTTGGGATTACCCAAAGCTTGATTTTTGCGGAGACCCCGGTAGCAATTTTCCATATCCACAATGGAGTCGTCCACCACAGAACCGATCGCCACCGCTAATCCCCCTAGGGTCATGGCGTTAATACCTTGACCGAACCAACCTAAAATCATCATGCCAATGAGAATGGAGAGGGGAATGGCACTGAGGGTGATAATCGCAGTGCGCCAATTCATCAGAAACACCACCATCACCACAGCGACGATGATAATGCCATCCCGCAAAGAATCCCGCACATTGGCGATCGCCGCATCAATAAAACTTTCTTGGCGAAACGTAACCTGGAGATTGACCCCGGCAGGGAGGGCGGCCTTTACTTCTGCCATGGTTCTTTCCACCGCTTTGGTCACAGTGGGGGTATCGGCCTGGGGTTGTTTATCAATTACCAGCACCACTGCCCGTTGGCCATCCACACTGCCATCGCCCCTCATCAAGGCCGGGCCAATGGTCACTTCCGCCACATCCCGGAGCAGAATCGGTGTCCCATCCCTAGCTGTCACCACAGAATCCGCCAATTGGGATAGGTTTTCGATGCGCCCCAACCCTCGAATCACGTCTTCTTGGTCGGCAGTTAGTAAAAACCCCCCCGCCGCATTGACATTGGCCTCTTCCACCGCCTTGGTCACCTGTTGGAGGGAAATATTAAACCCTTTGAGGCGGGCCGGATCTACTAAAACTTGATATTGCTTAACGTCACCGCCATAGGCAACAACTTGGGAAACTCCCGGTACGGCCAAAATTTGATTGGTGATTTCCCGGTCAACCCGCCGCCGCACTTCCATCAAATTGGACTGGGGGTTTGTCGGGGACTCCTCCACGGTTAAGGCGTACATCAAAATGGTGCTGATGGGAGAAGATACAGGAGAAATTTGTGGTTCCTCTGCCCCGCTGGGTAATTTACTCCGGGCAGATTGTAGCCGTTCCGTCACCAATTGTCTGGCTCGGTAAATGTCTGTGTTATCGGCAAAAATAGCCTTAACCACGGAAATGCCCACCGCTGAGGAAGACCGCACCATTTCTACCCCTGGGGTGCCATTCACCGCACTTTCAATGGGCAGAGTAATTAGAGTTTCCACTTCCTCCGGTGCTAAGCCTGGGGCTTCCGTTTGGATTTCCACCTGGGGAGGGGCAAAGGGGGGAAACACATCTAGGGGCATCCGGGTGAGGTTGTAGCTCCCTAAAATAGCCACCAACACGGCCCCAATAACCACTAGCCAACGTTGGGCGATCGACCATTTGAGGATGGCATTAAGCATTTTCTAGGTAAATAGCAAGGGTAAATAGATGACTTGAGCGATTCAGATTATTTAGGGGAAATCCTGGTGGGATGGGGTTTCAATCAGGACTTTTTCAACTTCCAGGGATGGTTCCTCTGGGCTAGACGTTAAGCTAGGCTCCCGCAACTGCTGACTTTGTTGGCGTTTTCCCCACAGGCTACCGGCCCAAAATAATCCAGCGGCCATAACGGTTCCCCCCAGGGGTAAAAGCCATGGCGGTGCTCCAGGCAATGTAAAGGTAGATGCAGTTATTTCTGTAGATTCTTCAGTCTCTTCTATTTTTTCTGCTGGTTTAGCCCGCAAAGATTGGGCATAGAGCTGACTGGCCCGTTGGCTGACCACTAAATCCCCGGCAAACAAACCGTCGGTGATTTCCACCCAATCCCCGGAAACTTGCCCCAGGGTAACGGTAATGGGTTCAAAGACATTGCCGTTTTGCACAAACACCAGATTTTGCTGATCATTGGTTTTGACAATGGCTGATTGAGGAACTGCTAGCACAGGGGTCGAAGTACGGTCAGTTAGGACTTCCAACTCCACAAACAGGCCGGGTTTCAGTTGACCATCGGGATTATCCAAGGTTGCTTTCACCGCAACGATACGATTTTCTCCTTCCACCACGGAGCCAATTTGATTAATCCTGCCCCTAAAAGTTTTATCGGGTGAACTACTCACCCAGCCCCGAATTCCTTGGCCCCGGCGAATTTTGTTTAGATCCTTCTCGTAGATATTGGCTGAAACTTGAACTTGCTGACTATTAATTAGGGTAAAAATTGGCTCCCCTGCATCTTGGCGAGATTCTCCTACCTTGATTTCATGTTCTGGGGTAGTGGCGGGGTCAACAACGATCCCATCGATGGGGGCTTTAATGACAATGGTGCCATCGGGGCGGGCATCAGTCCCCAATTGTTGTAAACGGGTTTGATAGTTTTCCTCGCTCAATTTGACCTGTTTTTGAGCCACGCTTAAGGCAGCTTGGGCCCGCTTAATTTGAGCTTGGGCTTCACTGACCGGTAAACGACTTTGGGTTCTCACTAAATTAGCCTGGGCTTGGGCTAAGGCCACTTCTGATTCTAAAAACTGACGACGGGGCAGGGCACCATTGGCTTCCAGTTCCCGGTCTCGGTCATAACGCTCCTGGGCAAATTCCTTGGCAAGGCGGGCTTCTTCAATTTCACTCTGGGCTACCTGTTGTTGTTGGCGGTAATTTTCCCGAGCTAGCTCCAGATCAGCTTGGGCCTCTTCCACAGCGGCGATCGCCGAGCTACGACGGTCTTGGGCGGTGGTGCGTAGTTCTGCCAATTCGGCACTGGTCATAGTGGCGACGGGTTGACCGGCTGTAACGCTTTCCCCTGGATTCACTAATAACTCGAGTAATTTTCCCCCCACGGGTGTTGTGACCTCAACCCTTTGTTGCGGTAGGGTTTCAATCTGACCCGTTGTCCTGATGCCCGTATCTAGATAACGGGGTTGTAAAGGCTCCACCTGAATATCCAGGCGACGAATAGTGTCCCCATCAAGGGAAATACCCTGGGCAGACTGAGCCGATTCACTTTGGTGGAATTCATCCCCATGGCCAGCATGGGCTAGGGTCGCTTGGGGAGACATTACCAGCAACCCTAACAGCAGGGGGAACGCCCAACCCTGAACAATGATCCGGTTTTGCATAGAATTCCGACAGCGCAACGTTCTTAGTGTTTCACAGGAATATGAAACCAAGATGAAATGGAATTACGACTGAACTATCGGTGCAGAAACAAGGGGCAACTGGACGGTGAAAAGACTGCCTTGCCCCAATTCACTCTCCACCGTTAAAGACCCCCTATGCTTAACGGCGATCGCCTGGGCAATGGCAAGGCCTAATCCTGCCCCTCCCCGTTGTCGAGACCGGGCCGTATCCACCCGATAAAAACGGTCAAAAACCCGGCTTTGATTCTCCGAAGCAATACCAATGCCCGTATCTTGGACTTTGATGATGGCTTGCTGTTTATCGGTCTCAAGCATGACGGTTACCTCGCCCCCCGTTGGGGTGTAGTGAATGGCATTACTGATTAAATTACC